>CAJOMY010000027.1 GCA_905235775.1 uncultured Bacteroidales bacterium
TTACTCTGACAACAACTTTTTTCGCACTTCTGCCATCGCCCCTCGACAGGAGGTTAATGCATGGTGAGAGGATGTTGACTTTTTAAAGTGGACTCATTTTTGCAAAGTTAAGACTTTCTGCGAATCATCCAATAACTATTTTGTGCGGGTCACCAACTTTGGCTCCCCAGCCACAGATAGTAGCGAATCGAATCGACGTATCCGACCGTAATCTGGCTCGTGCTGAATACCTTGGAATAGGCCGGGTTCAGACAGGCAGGAATGTTTGCAGAGGAATAACGGTAGATACTGCCATATTCAAAGGAGCCAAACCTGTCCTCGTAGCCGAGGGCTGTCCATGAAGCAACGGCTTCGTCATCCTGGATATTTTTCGTCTTCAAATTCCCGAATCCACCCCAATTCAGCAGGTAACGCCAGGTCGCCGTGCCGTTGCTGCTGGTTGTTGTTTTGAAAGTCATGTCCCGGGAACTGTTTTCCGTCCAGGCAGACATCCCGGTTTCACGATACAAGGCGATCGGAACGGTTGCGCCGTTAAAAACAATGTCTCCGTCCAACGGAGAACTGACCGAGTACCGCCCCCGGGCATTGGCCGGCAAAGAAGACCCGCCGGCATAATCGGCATCGAATCCCTTGGCGGGTCTGAGATGGAAATGCTCGCCGAAGTTGACCCCTGCGACCTGAAGGCAGAACTCCCGGCAGGCATGGCTCATCTGTGCACCTTTCCGCGCAAGCAGGTCCGCGTTGCGATGGCCGGTCACGAAGACTTTTCCACTGGCCGGGTTGAATGCATACAGCGCATAGACTGCGGGGAAATACGTAAGCTTGATCGACCTCGACACCACCGTTGAACGATGGTCCCACTTGTTTCCATAGCGGATGGAGAATGTCTGGTCCCCATAAGGGACCAGCAACTCGCCCGGCACGAACTGGCCGTTGTAGGAGGTCACCTGATTGGCCGCATCGTATATCCATTTGAAATGCGTTTCGTCCGTCCACTCATACTCATACACGGGTTCGATGACGTGAGAACCGACGCTATAGGTGATCTTTCCGCCGGAGAAATCGTACGACAGGCGAGAAGTGTCCCCGCCCCGGAATGGGGCGGAAATATTCATGGCTATCCTGTTCGTGGCGATATTTCCGTCAGCATCCTCCAGCAGCAGAAAATAGTGGCTCTCGTAAGCCGTTCCGCGCAAATGCCACCCGTTGACCATATCGGATGCATCCGCCCGAATGCTGAGAGCGGACATTCTGGTCGCGGCAACCCAGAATTCCGACGTCTGATCATACAGCCCTGTCAAAGAATTTGCCTGCAGGACTATGGAGCCCAGCGTCACCTGGTCTTCCTGAGCCTTTGAGCCAATCTTGTCATAGTCAACAGTGAATAAATCATGACCTTCAACAAGGGTTCTGGCGATATAAATGCAGCTGCTGCCGTCCGTGCCGACGGCATCCATCAGCCACTCCTTTCCGGTCGATACCGGTGTCCCCTTGCCGATACGAAAAGCAAGCAACTGCCGATATAAATCATCATCAAAGCTTGTTCTGTCAAGCACTTCGCCACCATCGTAAGACCTGTAAACAGAAGGGAAAGTGAGCTCGTTCCCGTCCAGGTTCAGAATGACCGGGGCATATCTGGAGCCCTGGTCCACCCGGTTATGCAAAGACGGGATATCGATATTCCAGGGAACCGATGTCCCGGAAGGCGCCCAGAGGACCAGCTTCGGCTCCGAGATCCGGACGGGGACTTCCATGGAATCGTTCAGGTAGTCTTCCGAGAAGAAGACAATGCTGCCGGTCTTGGAACTCCAGCCGGTGTGCGAGGGCTGGAAACGATTGGGATAGAAGGCGTAGACGTCCAGGGAGCCGGTGTAGTTCTGCGTGTCGTAGGCGTGGCTGGAGACATCCAGCACAGGGTTCCCCCGGGCGTCCACGGCACAGCTCGGAAACCCCGCCGTCAGTCCCCCGCCGCTCACGGCCTTCCACTGGCGGTTCTGGTTCTTCAGCGGATTCGTATGGCCCGCATCCCCGCAACCCTCCTGCACGGCGGCGTATTTGATCCCGCTGCCCGCGAATCCCGACACGCTCACCGTCCGCTTCTGGCCGATATAGAAATCTTCCGTCAGGGACTTTCCGTCGGTGACGGACACGCTCATGTCGTCGAACAGCCCCACCTGGAAGCTGGTGGTCAGCGTGCCGCCGGGCAGCAGGGTCAGCGTGAAGGTGCGGGGCGGATCCCCCCTATGGGCGTCGAAGAGCGCGACATTCGTCACCTCCAGTCCCAGGCGGCCGCTTCCCGCGTCCCAGACCGGCGCGATGCCCCGCGCGGCCAGCCACGCGGCATCGTCGGTACCGGGAATCATCAGATCCCCGTACCAGGCGCAGTCCGACAGGTCCGAGGGAATGAAATCTGTCGATGTGCTGACTTCCTTGCCGAGCAGCAGGTTGGTCGCCCCCATCGCCCCCTGCGGGTTCATATAGACATACAGCGCACCCGGGCGGTTTTTCCGGACAGCCAGCATCCGGTTCCCGTTGACCCTGCCTATATCCGTCGAGAACCCGGCGTCTGCCGTGAGTCCGAACAGACGAGCGTCCGTCCAGTTGTCCAGCCGGACCTGCCAGTCCGGCGCGAAAATGCTTCCCACCCGGAAGGACAGGGAGATTCCATACTCCCGGCCGCGCTCCAGGTCGAAATTCGAACTGTTGTCCTGCCCGAGATAGAAGCGGTACGTCACGTCTCCCCCGTAGCCGCCGGCAGCCGGATTCAGGCACCCGGCGAACTCCACATAAGTCAGGAAAGGTTCGACGGCGGAGAGGCCGCTCGCGAGCAGGACCTCGCGGGTCTTCCGGCGGCTGTCCGCATTGCCGGGCAGCAGGGTTCCCTGCATGTTCTCGGGAACATAGAAACTGAAGGACGTGACGGATGCGTTGGCGGGGCCCATGTCCGGATCATAGTCGCTCTGCGACAGGACATCGGCGGCCGCCAGCGCCCGCTGAGGGACCTCGGAGAACGGCTGCAGGCGCGCATTCGCCTGACGCAGATAGAGGTGGGAATTCAGGAAGAACTCCGGATGGGCTCCGTTGCCGTCGAAAGCGGAATGGTCAATCCGGACGGTCACCTTGCTGAACAGGCGGCGGCATCTGTCGGCATCGGGTATCCCCTGCCCGGCGGCAATCCGGGCCTGCGTATTGACGTTCTTCCGGATCAGCGCGTACGGGATGCCGCAGGCGGCCACGTCCACGAAACTTTCCCGCCGGAAAACCCCGTCCAGGTCGCCCCCGTCCAGGCGATAGGTCATCGCCTCCAGCGCGCTTTCCTCCAGCGGGAAAGCCGTCCCCAGCGCATCCATCAGGTTGACCACGGCTCCGTCCGACTTGCGGACGGCATTCAGGTTGCCCAGAATATAGAAGTCGCAGTCTGTCAGCGGAACGCCTATCTTCAGCGGGGCGCCGGATTGATTCTCCAGCTCCTCCTGCCGGAAGAAATGACAGGACTCCAGTTGCTGCGTGGCGCTGCGGAACACGAGCACGAGTGCGCCGGAGCCGCGGGTCTCGACATCCCGGAGCAGGGACGCCTTGGTCTCCTGCGGATCCCCGGAGGCGATTGCGATGGACAGCGGCATGTCCGCCCAGCGCTCCTCCCCGGTTTCCGACTCGCCGAAGCGGGTCACCAGGTCGTCCGGACTGCACGCGGCCAGCAGGGCCAGCATGATGTAAAATAACTTGATTTTCTTCATCTTGGTCAGATTTCAATGTTTTTGTAATGGTCGTCCCCCACCCAGTCGGACACCTGAATCGTTACGCCTGCGTACGTGAAGCCCACTTTCACGGTCACGTCACGCAAGTCGGTGTCCGACCAGTCGTATCCCATCGCCTCGAATCTCGCCCCGAGGTCAATGACGTAGTCGGTCCGCCCGGACCGTTCGTCGTCCGGGTCCGGCAGATAGACTTCCAGCTGGAGATCGTTGGACTTCTGGCGCGGAATCACACCGTACCATTCGCCCCTCGCGTCAGGGCCCACGCAGGCGGAATACTCCCCCTCCAGCGGCTCAAGCGTGTAGATATTCAGGCCCGAGCACGCAGCCCGGATCCGGAAACGCCACACATAATCGGAAGGCGCAGCCGGGGCTCCGTCGAAAAGGAACTGCACCAGACAGTACTGCTTGTGCGGCTCCGCGTCGATCACATACTCGTCCCGCTTGGCCGAGAAGGTCTCCCCGTAGGCCCAGAGCCGCCCGGCCGGGCGGCCCTGATATACCCGGACCGCATCCTCGTCGAGGTAATAATTATCCGCAGCGCCGAGGACCGCCGCACGGGCATATTCCCGGGAACATGCCTGCTGGTATCCCTCGCGAAGGAATGCCAGGAAACTGATGTCTTCCTGTTCGAGCCGGTGGTCGTCGGAGAACGAAACCTGCCCCTCGTTCATTCCCTGCCGGACGAACCGGTCGGTCAGGACCGTCACATAGACCGGACACTCGAGCCGGTCTTCCTTGACGCTGCACGCAATCAGGAGCGGGAATGCGACCAGGCCCAGAACGGCGCGTGCGCATTGATGGATGATTCCGGTCATGGCTCCGCTTTTCAAATAATCTGTTCGTAGAGCTGTCCGCTCTCCCAGTCCTGGACGCGGATCACCGGCGTGACCTCGCAGATGGTCACCGGCTTGTTGGGATCCAGCGACCCGGGACGGTGGATGGTCAGGCGCACGCGATACTGCTTGTTCGATTCGAGCGGGCCCTCTCCCAGCTGGACCGGATAGTAGTATTTCATCCAGCCGGACGGATAGAGGATCGAAGCCTCCAGGACCAGCAAGGACGCCCGGGGGCACCAGGAAGCATCCTCGCTGACCGCGCAGTTGTTGGGGTAGGTGTAGAACGTGTGCGGGGACTGGTAGATTCCGCCATGATTGAGAATCTGGCCGCCGAGGGAATCGAAAATCAGCTCCGCCCGCGGGGAAGCCGTCTCGGCGGCAAGCCGGGCGTACCACTGTTCTTCCGGCAGGGCGGACGGCTCGGAGGTCTCCCCGAAATTGATCCGCCCCGGGACATTGATCAGGTAGCAGCTCTCCAGCCGGAAACCTTCCGCCTTCTGATAGGCAGGAGCCGTAAAATCAAGTTTCACGCTCTCCAGGATCACGGACGCCGCCAGGCGACGGACGCTGATGCTGACTTCCACCCGCCCCTCGTGCAGGGTGACGGACGGGTCCAGGTCCGTGCCGGAATGACCGATCATCAGGAGACGGGTCGGGCTGGCGTCCTTCAACTCGTGGGTAAGCGCGAGGAATTCCGACCTCGTCCGGACGCCGTCCAGGGCGGACGTCCGGTCCGCGGAATCGTTGACGACTGCCCATATCTCCCGCTGTCCGGTGGAACACTTGAGCGTAATGCCATTAAAGCTTCCGCTGGAATTGTTCAACGGCGTGCTGAAACCTTCGGAAGCGGCAATCTCCAGATTCCCGGCATCTGCGCCGGATCCGGCCCGGAACACGAAGATCTGTACATTCTGGATGGTGTTTTCATTCGTGAGGGACTGGGCGCCCACCTTCGTGGCGGGCTCGTCGAGCCGGACGGTCAGCAGCGCCTGACCGGGCGCGGTCCCGTCCGGTACGACGGGAAAAGATTTGTCGCAGGAAACGGTCAGCAGGGCGCATACGGCCATGCCGGCAAGGAAAGAAAGTGTTTTCATCATATTCAAGTTTTGATTGTCAAAATAACAAGTCACCATAATCGTCCTCATCCGGATCCTTGTGCAGGTCATACCGTTTGATGAGGGCGGATATCTCCGGGTCCAGGTTGCCGCGGCTGATGAAGCTGCGGTCTTCCCGGCAGGAGTTGAGATAATGCTGGACGGCGGCCTGGTCATCACCCTGCCGGGCGTACAGGAGCGCCAGCATATAGTTCACCCGGGCGGTGCGGGGCAAAGGCTCCAGAATCTCCAGGGCGGACAGGTTGCGGTCCAGCGCCACGCAGGCCACAGCCGTATTGTAGTCATGATACGGGCCCAGGAAGGCCAGGGCCGCCTGGTAGTCGTGGTCGCGGATGGCTTGCACGCCTTTCATGTAGACGGTGTCCAGCTCCGTCGTGTGGATAGTATCCTTCACCATGCCCTTGCGATGCAGGGCAAACGAGAAACGGACGGTACGCAGGCGCGGATAATGCGTCTCCAGGACATGCCGGTACCAGGGCTCCCCCCTCATCCGCCTCTCCCGTTCGTCCGGATCGGCGATGGCGGACAATTCCGCGTAGCGGGCCTTCTGCCCGTCCGTCAGGAGGGTATCGGCAGCCACCAGGGCATCCAGTTTCGGCCAGTCTTCGCCGCCCGGCCGGGCCAGGAAGGGAATTTCCTTGCGGGCCCGCCCGCTGCCGTGCAAGGTCCCCTCAGACAGGTCGTCCCCCACCGTGAGGAACAGGCCGTCCTCCCGCCGCACCGAATCACGCACATACCGGATGTATCGTTCGAAAAAATCGGACGCCGCCCGGGAACGCCTGAGCGTCAGGGCATTGTTCGCGGCGAGCGATCCCTCCGGCGAGGCGGACGCGGCGATGGTCACGCTGTCCAGCTCGAAAGTGTCGTTCAGCAGCAGGTTGCGCAGATTCTCCCGGATGAAAGCTATTTCGCGGGCATTGTCGCCCAGTCGCTCGTCGATGTCGGCGCGACCGGTCCGGAAATCGATGTTGCAGACCGTGTTCGCCTCGACGTTCCGGGACACGACGACGGTTTGGTAACGTTCCGTTCCGTCCACGAAGGCCGAGACGGAAGAAATGTAGAAGGTCAGCGGATCGCAACGGGGCACCGAATAGACCTGCTTCTCCTGCTCGAAAATCTCGCCGGACAGGACCACGTCCACCTTGCGCAGGCGCGGCCGGGTGTTGATCGTCTGCACATAGTTGTACAGGAAAGCACCGTTGTCGCAGCGGATCACCGTGTCCAGCCGGATGCCGTCCGTCACGATGGGGGCCTTGACGTACTTATTGAACATCCGCTGGCGGTTGGCTTTCCGCCACTCGTTGCGCCGGCGCAGGAACTTGTTGGTGTAGTGCTCGACCGCTTCCTGCTCCGTCACGCCGAAATAACTCTCGAACACCTCGTCGGAGACGAAAGTCGTATCCGTCCTGAGGGCGTAAACCTGCGGGATGTTCCTTTCGATGAAGATTTCCAGGTTGCGCAGGTCCACGAACGCGAGCGTATCGTTCACAATGCGGGACAGGAAGCGCTCATATTGCTGATATCCACGCAGTTGCGCCTTCCTGTAGTCCACACCCGTGACGACGACATCGTCCAGGCGCAGGCTGTCTTCCAGCACGAACATGTCGGGATGGAGCCGCAACTGCCAGCGGGAATCCTGCATCTGCGCAGGCACGAGCACCTGAAACTCCAGGTCTATCTTGCCATGCCGCTCGGCAATGTTGCGGAACCGGGCCGTGACCATCGCGGCATCCAGCATTTCAGCCGCCACCATCTCGCCGCTGCTTTCATCCCGGACGGCCCGCATGAGAATCATCTCCCGTCCGTCCAGGTCCGTCACCCGGAGCGTGTCGCGCCGGGGCGTTTTCACATCGGCGTATTCCGGCAGGTAATCCGCCTGCCGGGGAAGCTGCAGCGAAGCCGTAAGCTGCCGGCGGTACACGTCGTTCGCCTTGCGGCGGGTACCGCAGGCGCCGAGCAGCGCAGCCATCAGCAGGGGCAGCAGCAGACATTTCAGTATATTCCGTCCCATCAGAATATAAATTGAAAGGCGATGCGGACTTCGTCCGGAAGCAGGAAGGCCTTGATCCCCTCTCCCGTGCGCTGCCCGCAATACGGGCAGGCATAGGATACATAACGGGTCAGGCCGCCCCATCCGAACAAGCCGAAGTCGACGTTGAACCAGGAGTTGACATGGACGGCGTAACCGGCGCCGACCGATACGCCGACAGCGTCTCCTTCCTCCGTCTCCGGACCGGTCAGGCCGCCCCGGTTGTATTCCTGATATTGAACTTTGCCGCCTGCCCACCAACCGGAATAGGTGTACCAGGGCCACCAGCGGAATCCGGCATAGTAAGCCTGCTGGCGGGACTCGAACTGCGTGTCCTGCCGGTGCCGCCACGTCCAGTTGTTGTAGCGCGCCCCCAGGTTGAGCGTCCAGTTCCGGTGGACGGCGTAGTGCAGTTCCGCATTGAGCGTGGCCAGAAACAGGTAGTCGGCCAGGTTCTGCGACACGGCCAGGCGGGCCCTGTGCTCCAATTCTTCCGGAGCATGCGGGGCCTGGGCCTGGACGGTCAGGCAGCACGCCGCCAGCAGGACGGACAAGGGAAAGCGGAGCCGGACCACAGGAGTGAGGCGGTTGCCGGCCCGGCTCCGTTCTCCCGGGATGGCGTCCCTACATTTCATAGGACATGGGAGCCGGATCATCAATAATTTCGATGTGGCTGGCCACGATATCCGTACTGGTGCGGTCGATACCGTCCACACCCGTGTATGTCTGATAACGGAGCCGACCGAACACGTGCACTTTCGCACCCTTCTTGATCCGATCCACTTCCTGGATGTTGCGACCCTCCCAGGCGACCACATTGTGCCAGCTCGTGTCGATCACGGCTGTGCCCTCACGGTCTTTGTAAGCATAATTCGTGGCCAGTCCGAAGCGGACCATGCGGCTCTCGTCAAAGGTCTGGATCCGGACGTTGCCGGCGATGCCCTTGAGCTCGACTTTGTTGAGTTGTTCCATGTTTACAGTTTTTCTTTAAAAAGTTTGGCGGGATCCCGGCCGCGCGGTCCGGTACCCGGTACAAAGGAACAGTCTTTTCGGACAGAAGAAGCCCCTCCCGGGTCCGGGAAGGGCAAATAAATACGAATTTTATCCGTTTCAGCTGTTTTCGACGTTCGGAGCCGGCAAAATGTATGCGCTTTTTTCCCCTGTAAGATTTATTTTACGGCCGTAAGATTTCCCGGAAACCGTAAAAAACGTATAAATCTGCCGCAGGGGCCGTCCGATTGTTTGGAAAATTCGGGTCCGCAGGCCATCTTTGGGAAAAAACAAAGCTATGCCTTACAAACTTCCACAAGACGACGAAGGGGTCTGCCTGCAATGCGGGACCGTCATCCGGGGACGCTCGGACAAACATTTCTGCAGCCTGAGCTGCAAGAACGGGTGGCACAACCGGGAGATGCAGGCCCGTCGTCAGATACGCACCCGGACGATGGCGGCACTCTCAAGCAATTATTCCATCCTGGAGGCGCTGCTCAGCGACGGGAAGACCGGAGCGGGGCTGGAGGAACTTTGCGGAATGGGATTCGATCCCAACTATGTCACGGCGCACCGGCGCGGACATTTCCGCCACGACGAATACGCGTGTTTCGACATCTGGTACAACCGCACCGATACGCGGATCTTCAATGTCCGAAGGAAAGCCGCCGTCCCACGTTGACCTGTCCCATCTCCAGGCCCCACTTGCCGTCGGTGATGATGGGGACCTGCCTGCCGCGGGCGTTCTTCACGTACAGGAAGTCGTCCACGAAGGTGTGCGTGTGGCCGCCGATCACGAGGTCCACCCAGCGGGTCTCGGGCACGATCGTCTGATCGACATCGTATCCGGCGTGGGACAGCAGGATGACCAGGTCGCATTTCTCCGTCCCGTGCAGGTAGTCCGCCCAGCGGTTGGTCACCTCGACGTTGTCGAGCTGCTGCATGCGGGAAGAAACGGTCTTCGTCACGGAGGTGGAGATGTCGGCTTCCAGGCCGATGACGCCGATTTTCAGTCCGCCGCGCTCAAAGATGGCGTAGGGCTTGACCAGCTCGCCGAGCTCGAAGGGAGAAAGGTCCAGGTTGGCGCAGACGACTTTCGTCTCCGGACGCAGCATCTTGACACGTTCGGTCAGGGCTTCGATGTCGTTGTCGAATTCGTGGTTGCCAAGGGTGAGGCAGTCGTAGCCGAAGGCATTGATAGTACGCATCTCCAGCGTGCCGCCCAATTCGGTGAAATAGGACGAGCCCTGGCTGAAGTCGCCGGCGTGCAGGAGCAGGACCTTGTCGGCTCCGTGCACCAGACGGATGGAGTCGACGAACGCCGCGCGTTCGATCACGCCGCCATGACCGGCGTCGGGGCCGCCGCGCAGCGGCTCGAAATGGCTGTGGGTGTCGTTGGCGTGCAGGATGACAAGCCGGGGTTGCTGCCGGCAGGCGCAGAGGGCCATCAGGGCCGCCAGGATGATACAGGTCTTTTTCATGCTCAATCCTCCTGGGTATTTCTATAAACGAGACGGCCGTCCGTGAAATATTCGAACGGCTGACCGGCAGCCTTCATGCTGCGGATATGCCGGAGCACGGCGTCGATGACCATCTGGTCGGACATGCGCAGTTCGAGGGCGTTCCGGGCGACGGACAGGCCGTCACCACCGTCCAGGAGAAAGTCCACGGTGGCGACGCCATAGACCTTCGCAGGGTCCAGGGGCCTGCCGCCCACGAGCAGGGTGTCGATGCGGTGGCCGTCCGAGACCAGCTTCACGCCGCCCAGCACAAACGGATGCGCGTCGGCGATGTGGTCGAAGATCACCTGCAGGTCGGCACCCTTGAGGGCGACGTAGGCGAGATAATTCTTGAACGGAAACATGGACACGAAATCGTCCAGCAGGATGTTCCCCCGGGGGACATCGGTGCGGATGCCGCCGAAATTGAGGATGCCGACATCCACCTTGCGGCCGGCATCCTGCGCCACGTCGTCCATCAGGCAGTCCACCCACCAGTTGGAGAGTTCGCTCTCCGGGGCACGGGCAACCATCTCGCGGGGCGCGAAGCCGACAACTTCCTTGAGGGCCTTCATGGCGGGCTGCACGGCAATGAGTTCGGAAGCGACGCCATAGGTGGCGCTCCCCTGCCGGTAAACCGTGCCGTTCGGGGCGGTGTAAAGCGCTCCGTCCAGCGTGCCGAGCGCCGCATCGACGTTCAGGGCGTCCGGAGCCGTCACGCCGGTCCGGTGCGCGTCCATCCGGTATTTCTGCCAGGAAAACCGGTACCCGCAGGAACTGGCCGCCAGGACGAGGGCCGCCAGCGCAATTACTTTTGCTTGAGCCATTTCCACAGGTCTTTCCAGGTGGATTTCTTGCCGAACATCAGGATACCGACCCGATAGATCTTGGCGGACGCCCAGGCGCAGAGCGCGAAGGTGGCGACCAGAAGCACGATGGAAACGACGAGTTGCCAGGTAGGGACGCCGAACGGCAGGCGCGAGATCATGACAATCGGCGAGGTGAACGGAATGATGGAGCCCCAGAAAGCGATGGAACTGTCAGGCGCCCGGAACGCGTACAATGCAATCATGTACGCCAGCAGGAGCGGAATCGTCAGCGGCATCTGCAGCTGCTGCGTGTCGCCCTCGTTCTCGACGGCGGAGCCGATGGCAGCGAACATCGAGGCATAGAGCAGATAGCCGAAGACAAAATAGACGATGAAGAGGCCGATCAGCTGGCCCCAAGGGATGGCCCTCAGCGTGTTCAGCACCGTGGCGAATTCGCTCTGTTCCCCAATCTGCGCCGTCATGGCCTCGATCTGGCCGGCGTCCATTCCGCCCATCGAGCTGACCATCTGCGTGGTGTCGCCGCCGCCCAGCTTGTCGAAGCCGATTGCGGCGCCGCCGATGCCGATGATGGCGACGGACAGCACGATCCAAAGCAGGAACTGGGTCATCGCCACCAGGGCGATGCCGATGATCTTGCCGAACATCAGCTCGGTGGACTTGACGGAACTGACGAGGACCTCCACCACGCGGCTGCTCTTCTCCTCGATCACCGAGCTCATCACCATGCCGCCGAAGAGCGTCACGAAGAGGAACAGGAAGATGCCCAGGACCATGGACAGGATGCTGTAAACCCCGGCTTCGGAGATCTTCTCCTCACCGTCGTCCCCGAGCGTATAGGCGTGCATGCGCACGTTGGCCTTGACGTCCTTGAGGATCTGGTCCAGGCCCTCGATGTTGTACGAGGAGATGCGGTAATCCTCCACGGCACGGTTGATGCGGGCATTGATGTTGTCCGTCAACTCCATGCCGAAGGGCTTGTTGGAAAAGATGTCCGCCTGGACCGTCTTCTCTTCGATATTCAGCGCGCTGATGGAGAGCACGCCGTCGTAGCCGAGGGCGCCCAGACGGGCCTTGACGCTGTCCAGGGGCATGTCAGAGACGTCCGTATAGCGGATGGTCTCCGTGTCCGTCAGGTACGGCAGGACGATGCCGGAGGCGTCCGCCACGGCGATGGTCCGGGTCTTGTCCTTGGTGTTGATCATGGCCACCATGACGCCGATGGTCAGGCCGGCCACCAGGATGGGGACGAGAAGCGTCGTCCAGATGAAGCTCTTCTTCTTGACCTTATTGAGATATTCGCGGCTGATGACAATGCCTATAGTCTTGAAATTCATGGCCTATTCCTCCCCTTCCGTTACAAGTTTGATGAAAATGTCGTTCATGCGCGGCATCAGCTCCCGGTAGAAGTTGATCTGCACGCCATCCTTCTCGAGGAAAGTACGGAGCGTCGAGGCGCCGTCCGTCTCGCGCGGGAGCACTTCCGTATGGCGGCCGTCGGCATCGGTCCAGACCAGCTCGACATTGTTGTTGCCGTACTTGCGGCGGATGTCGTTGACGCCGCCGGTGATCACCAGGCGGGCCTTGTTGATCAGGGCGATGTTGTCGCAGAGCTCCTCGACGGACTCCATGTTATGCGTGGAAAGGATGATCGTGGCGCCCTCGTCCTTGAGCCGGAGGATCTCCTGACGGATCAGCTCGGCATTGACGGGATCGAAACCGGAGAAGGGCTCGTCCAGGATCATCAACGAGGGCTTGTGAACCACGGTGGTGATGAACTGGAGCTTCTGGGCCATACCCTTGGAGAGCTCCTCCACCTTCTTGTCCCACCAGCTCTGGATGCCGAAGCGGACGAACCAGTCCTTGAGGGCCGTGCGGGCGTCCGCAGCCGACATCCCCTTGAGCCGGGCAAGGTACATCGCCTGGTCGCCGACCTTCATCTTGCGGTACAGGCCGCGCTCTTCGGGCATATAGCCGATTTTCTCCACGTCCGACTGCGTGATCGGACGGCCGTTGAAAAAGATCTCGCCCCCGGAGGGAATCGTAATTCGGTTGATGATGCGGATCAGGGTCGTCTTTCCGGCGCCGTTCGGGCCGAGCAGACCGAAGATCTGACCCTCGGGAATCTCGAGGCTGACGTGGTCGAGGGCCACCTTCTCCCCGAAATTCTTGCAGACGTTCTTACATTCGATAATTGCCATAATACACTGTTGGAAACGTGCAAATTTACAAGCATTGCCGGACAATACCAAAAAAGCTTGCGCAGCACTTATTTCGCGGCAATCGCGACCACCGAACACGGCGGCAGGGTCACTTCGAGTCCGGCCTTGGTAAGCTTGTAGTCCTTGAAGGCGACGGGCTTCACGACGTCGGCCTTGCCGAAGTCGTTGTAATCGCGCACGTCCTTGGAGGTCAGCACGCGGGCGGACAGGATGTTCTTCACGCCGGCTTCGTCGAAGGTGACGAGCACCTTCTTGGCCTTCTTGAGATCGGTGTTGACCAGCGACAGGTGCATCTGACCGTCCTTGCGGGAGACGGTGGCGTCCACCTCGGGCACGGCGCACTCGCGCTCGGTCTTCACGTGCGCGGTCAGCACCTCGGAGTCGATGAACTCGGCATTCTGGTGGACATTGTACATCTCGAACACGTGGTAGGTCGGGGTGAGGACCATCTGGGTCTCGTTGGTCAGGATCATCGACTGCAGGACATTGACCACCTGGGCGATGTTGGCCATCTTGAGGCGGCGGGTGTACTTGTGGAAGATGTCGAAGTTGAGCGCGGCCACGATGGCGTCGCGCATGGTGCTCTGCTGATAGAGGTGTCCGGGATTGGTACCCGGCTCCACGTCGAACCAGGTGCCCCACTCGTCGAGCAGCAGCTCCACGCGGCCGGACGGGTCGAGTTCGTCCATGATCTCGATGTGCTTGCGGAGCACGGGCTCGATCTCGATGGTCTTGGACAGCGTCCACCAGTAGTCCTGATCGGAGAACTTCGTCGCGGACCCCTTGCTGCCGGTCCAGCCCTTGCAGGTGTAGTAGTGCAGCGAGATGCCGGCCATACCCTTGCCCACCAGGTTCTTCATCAGGACACGGGTCCAGTTGTAGTCGTAGTCGGAGGCGCCGCTGGCGATCTTGTACAGGCGGTTGCCCGGCTGGTCGCGCAGGTAGGTCCCGTAGCGGCGGAAGAGGTCGCTGTAGTACTCCGGCGTCATGTTGCCGCCGCAGCCCCAGGCTTCGTTGCCGATGCCGAAATACTTGACCTTCCAGGGCTTCTCGCGGCCGTTGGCGCGGCGCAGGTCGGCCATCGGCGTCTTGGCGTCGGAGGTCATGTACTCCACCCACTTCGCCATCTCCTCGACGCTGCCGCTGCCCACGTTGCCGCTGATGTAGGGCTGGATCCCGAGCATCTCGCAGAGGTTGAGGAACTCGTGCGTGCCGAAGCTGTTGTCCTCCAGG
>CAJOMY010000028.1 GCA_905235775.1 uncultured Bacteroidales bacterium
AGAACGTGTCCCGCACGGTCTCCGGCCTGCCCGCCGCCACGCACCTGTACGTCCGTGCCTACGCCCGGATTGCGGGGGGCGTCGCCTACAGCGACGCGGCTTCCTTCACCACCCCCGGCGGCGAATGGGACGTCTGGGACGGCTCGGTCGCCACTTCGTTCGCGGGCGGTTCCGGCACGGGTGCGGATCCCTGGCTTATCGAGACGGCCTCCCAGCTCGCCTACCTCTCCAGCCAGGTGGCCCAGGGCGAGAGCTTTGCGGGCAAATATTTCCGCCAGACCTCCAACATCAACCTCGACGCCCGCGAGTGGACGCCCGTCGGTTCCCCTTCGGGCACGGCGTTCAGCGGCTTCTATGACGGCGACGAGTACGAAGTGTCCGGCCTGAGCATCACCGGCACGCGGGAGCGCGGACAGGGCCTGTTCGGCGCCACACACGACGCCGACATCCGCAATCTGACGGTCGAGGGCAGCATCTCGGCCGACGCCCAGGGCATCGGCGGCATCGTGGGCTACGCCGACGGCGGCGTGATCAGCCGTTGCACGTCCCACGTGTCCGTCACCTCCGCCGTCACCGACGGCCACGGCGGCATCCTCGGCATGACGGGCAGTGCGATGGTCCGTCTCGAGTACTGCCGCAACCGCGCGGCCGTCACCGCCGCTTCGGGCGCCGGTGGCCTGCTGGGGATCCTCATCGACTACGGCGAGATCGAGTTCTGCAGCAATGAGGGCGCCGTCTCCGGCCAGTCCCGCATCGGCGGGATCATCGGCTCCATCCCCAACGACTTCTCGGCGCGCATCCGCTACTGTCTCAACCACGCTTCCGTGTCCGGGAACCAGTATATCGGCGGCATCGCCGGTTACACCAACCTCTCGGACACCATCAAGGACTGCGGCAACCGCGGGCCGGTCTCCGGCTATTCCGACGTGGCCGGCATCTGCCCGGTGGGCGGCGGCTCCCGCTACAACTGCTACAATACCGGCGCGGTCAGCGGCTACACCCGCGTCAGCGGCATTTCCCGCAACGGGGCCGACGCCTCTTATCCGGAGAACACCTGCAACAGCGCGGGCTATGCCACGGGCTACATCTTCTGCGCCGACAGCTACAACTACACGGACAACTACTGGCTCTACGACGAGAAGACCGGCCGCGGCCAGCAGGAGAACCTCTGGTACAACGGCGCGCCTTCCGCGCAGAACTGGTTCGTCAACAACGAGAAGGGCGCCTTCATCCAGGGCAACCCGGCCCGGGACCTCGTCACGTCCCTGAACGACTGGGTCTCCGCCCGCTCCACGGAGACGGACTCCTACCGCCCCTGGACGTATGAGCTGATCGGCGGCTATGCCTGCCCGGTGCTGGTGTTGAACCTGTAGAACCCGCTGGATGAAGATGCCTCGGAAAAAGAATACAGAGGAATACGTCGTGGTGCCGGTCACGCGCCCCACGTTCGCCATGTCTGTGACGGGTAGTTTCTATCGCATCGACCACTTCGTCGAGCATTTCCTGGACGGGGACCCGGTGCAGACCTTCTTTGTCACCGACAAAGGGGAGTGCCGGGTCGTCAACGGGCTCGTAGCGGTCTTCAACTCCCCGCTCCGGCAGGACGAGTACAAGTATCTTTGCAACATAGCCGTGATGTGGAAGTCTTTCACCCGTGAGCGTTTCGACGATTACTGCAACAAATACCAGGTAGAGATCAAAGATTGAAAAAAAACGGAAAGGTGTTGATTTTCACGCGAAGAAATACTATCTTTGCGTCGCTTTTTGGTTAGATGCGTCAAGCAATTGATTTATTAACAATTTATAGTCTTTAAAACAAATGGTTAAACTTGGTATTAACGGCTTCGGCCGTATCGGCCGTATGGTCTTCCGCGCTGCGGTTGAGAATTTCTCCAATGACATCCAGGTTGTCGGTATCAACGACCTCCTCGATCCTGACTACCTCGCTTACATGCTCAAGTATGACTCCGTCCACGGAGCATTCAAGGGTGATGTGAAGGTCGAGGACGGTGCCCTCGTGGTGAACGGCAAGAAGATCCGCGTCACCGCCGAGATGGATCCCGCGAACCTGAAGTGGAACGAGGTCGGCGCCGACGTCGTCGTCGAGTCCACCGGTTTCTTCCTCACCGACGAGACCGCCCGCAAGCACATCCAGGCCGGTGCCAAGAAGGTGATCATGTCCGCCCCGTCCAAGGACAGCACCCCGATGTTCGTCTATGGCGTGAACCACAAGACCTACGCCGGTCAGGACATCATCTCCAACGCTTCCTGCACCACCAACTGCCTTGCTCCGATGACCAAGGTGCTCAACGACAAGTTCGGTGTCGTCCGCGGCCTCATGACCACGGTCCACGCCGCCACCGCCACCCAGAAGACCGTTGACGGTCCGTCCAAGAAGGACTGGCGCGGCGGCCGTGGCATCCTCGAGAACATCATCCCGTCCTCCACGGGTGCCGCCAAGGCTGTCGGCAAGGTGCTTCCCGAGCTGAACGGCAAGCTGACCGGCATGTCCCTCCGCGTCCCGACCTCCGACGTCTCCTTCGTCGACCTGACCGTCGAGCTCGCCAAGGAGGCTACCTACGATGAGATCTGCGCTGCGATGAAGGCCGCTTCCGAGGGTGAGCTCAAGGGTGTCCTGGGCTACACCGAGGATGCTGTCGTCTCCACCGACTTCCGCAACGATCCCCGCACCTCCATCTTCGATGTGAAGGCCGGTATCCAGCTGGACAAGACCTTCGTGAAGGTCTGCGCCTGGTATGACAACGAGTGGGGCTACTCCAACAAGGTCCTCGAGATGGCCAAGGTCATCGCCGCCTAAGCGGGAGCTCACAGACAATTTTTATAGAGGATGGCAGGAATCTGCCATCCTTTTGTTATCTTTGTATTTCAGAAACCAATTTATAAAAGACAGCATGAAGCGTTTCATCCTCATCGCGGCGGCCCTGTCCTGCCTGTGCGCCTCCGCATCGGCCCAGCAGCGCCCCGCCGCGAATCTCCCCGAGTACACGTTCACGACGGTCAAGGCCGCTCCGATCACCTCCATCAAGAACCAGGCGAGCAGCGGCACCTGCTGGTCCTTCTCGGCCATCAGTTTCCTCGAGTCCGAGGCCATCCGCCTCGCCGGCATCCGGGATGAGGCGAAGTATCCCGACTTCTCCGAGTTCTTCGTGGTCGGCACCTCCTACAAGGAGCGTGCGGACAAGTTCGTCCGTCTGGACGGCAAGCTCAACTTCAGCGTCGGCTCCGGCTGCGGCGATGCGCTGGACGTGGTCAAGAACCACGGCCTCGTCCCCAACGAATGTGTGACCGGCGTCAACTACGGCACGCCGCTGCCGCAGCAGTCCGAGCTGGACGCCGTCCTGCTCGGCTATGTGACGGCCGTCTCCAAGAGCCGCAAGCCCACGACCGCCTGGAAGCGCGGTTTCGCCGCCGTGGTGGACGAGTATTTCGGCAAAGCCCCGGAGACCTTCGTGGTGGACGGCAAGACCTACACCCCGGAGTCCTACCGCGATGCGATGAAAATCAATCCCGACGACTACGTGGAGCTGACTTCGTTCACGCACCATCCTTTCTATACCTGGTTTGCCCTGGAGGTCGCCGACAACTGGCGCGGCACGCAGTCCTACAACGTCCCGATCGACGAGCTGATGGCCGTGCTGGACAATGCCCTGGAGAACGGCTACACGGCCTGCTGGGGCGCTGACGTGAGCCACCCGGGCTTCACCCGCGGCGGCCTCGCCATCCTGGTGGACGTCGAAGCCACCCAGGCCGGCTCCGACCAGGAGCACTGGGTCGGCAAGGAGGAGGGCAAGCCCAATCCCAACCCGGTCACGGTCATTGAGGCCGTGCCGACGCAGGAGTCCCGCCAGGTCGAGTTCGACAACAAGACCATGACCGACGACCACGGCATGCACATCTTCGGCATCGCCAGGGACCAGGACGGCAAGAAGTACTACATGGTCAAGAACTCCTGGGGCGAGACCGGCGCCTACAAGGGCATCTGGTATGCCACCGAGGCTTTCGTGAAGGCCCAGACCCTGGACATCACCGTCCACAAGTCCGCCCTCACCCGGGACCTGAAGAAGAAACTGGGCGTGAAGTAAATGACGCTCCGCAAGCATATCCCCAACATAATCACCTCGATGAACCTGGTCTGCGGACTCGTCGGGGTGGTTTTCGCGCTGCGCTCCCGGCTGGACCTGGCGTTCTGCTGCATGCTGGCCGCCTCCGTCTTTGATTTCCTGGACGGGCTGGCCGCCCGCCTGCTGGGCGCGTATTCCGATGTGGGGAAGGAACTGGACTCGCTCTGCGATCTGGTCAGTTTCGGCTTCCTGCCGGGGCTGATGCTCTGCATCCTGATGCAGACCTACAGCTTCAACGGCAGCCTCCTGAGCTGGTCGCCGCTCGTTCTGACGCTGTTCAGCGCGCTGCGCCTGGCCCGGTTCAACGTGGACACGCGGCAGACTTCCGGCTTCCTGGGGCTTCCCACGCCGGCCGCCGCGCTGCTCTGCGGCGCACTGTGCAGCTACTGCTGCCATGCCCCGCTGGAGTTTCTGTCCACCTGGGTGTCCGGGCCGGTGTTCATTCCGCTGCTCACGCTCTGCCTCTGCGCCCTGCTGGTCAGCGGGATTCCGATGTTTTCCTTCAAGCTGCACCGGGACGACCCCCGTTCCCTGTGGGTCAAGCGCTGGACGCTGGCCGCCTTCTTCGTGGTGGCGGCGCTTTTCTGCCTGCTGGCCGGCCATCACTGGTCGCTGACCGTGGTGCTGGGCCTGCTGTTCTACATCTTGAACAATCTTGTGTACGCCTTATTCAAGCTATGAAGAATCCGCGACTTTTCCTTCTGGCGCTCCTCCTGCTGCCCGCCGCCTGCCAGCGACAGGCCGAGGAGACGCGTCCGACCATCCCGCTGGTGCGGGAAATCCTGGGCGACAGGACCGACCCCCGGGCGCAAATGCTGCGGGATTGGACGCCCCAGCCCATCGCCGACATCGCGCTCATAGGCACTGAATTCACCTGCGACCGCCTGTCGGAGGCGCTTATGGTCCGGGACAGGCAGGACAACGTGGACGCACGTTGGACGCCGGACGGGCTGCCGGACTTTGCCGGCGAGACCTTCGTCTGCCTGGAGGAAGCGACACCGTATGCCGACGCTCTCGCGCGCGACGGTGAGGAAGCCCTGCGCGGGCAGACGGTGCTGCGCGTACTCGCCGCGCTGGACACGGTCGTGCATATCAGCCCGTACGATCTGGAGGGACTGTCCGTCAAGCCTTCCTCGAAAATGATTGTGCTGGCCGATCCCTATTTGAGCGAGTACGGGGGATTTGACGTGGACACCCTGCTTCGCTCGGCAGGCTGTCCCGTTCCGGTTCTCTCGCCGATCGACAAGATGATCGAGCAGGCGTTCGAAAAGGGTGCCCGCGGGGATCTTTCGGTCGGCATTATCTGTGACCCGCGTTTCGAGTCCGCGGGCATTTACGAGCGGATTTTCGCCCGCAAGGCGGCCGAGCGCGGCAGCAAGGGTGCCGGTTGCGTGGTCGTCGGCATGGAGCGTCGCGACAGCGTGCTCTATCATTTCCTGGACCGCTACCAGGCGGCCGGACACACCAGGCCCCTGGATGTCATCCTGGTCGACAACCTGTCCCTGGACATGGACCGGATCAAGGGGGAACTCGCCCAGATCGTGTCCGTGATGAATGAGAGCTCCATGACGCTGGGACGCCTGTTTTCGCGCAACTTTTTCTTTGTCGACGCCTTCGAGACGGTGTCGGAGCAGTGTTACTATTATTTGCGGGAGAAGAATCTCTTCACCCACAATATTGCCAAACCCCAGGTGACGGTGTACCGTCCGGTCCGCAAGCCGGAGACAGAGGACGGTTCGATCATCCTGATACCCGGTTCTTATGTACAAAATTAGCATTCAGCCAGAAGAGATAGAGAAAATGCCGCTGGGCTCCTTTCCCGGCAAAATCCATGTGATCGACAGGCCTGGAATCGATTTCATGCGTGCTGTCGCCTATCTGGGCACGCAACGGATCATCGGTTTCGACACGGAGACGCGTCCGGTGTTCTCGCCGGGCCAGCGCCATCACCATGTGGCGCTCCTGCAGCTGTCCGGCGGCGGAAAAGCGTATCTTTTCCGGGTGGGAACGATGGGCATGAGCAAGCTCCTGTGCGCCCTGCTGTCGAATCCGCACATCATCAAGGTGGGGGCGGCGGTCCAGGATGACGTGCGCGGCTTGCAGTATTACCGCAAGTTCGATGCGAAGGGTTTCGTGGATCTGCAGAAGATCGCCTACGAGTGGGGAATCCGCGACAAGAGCGTGAAGAAGATGGCCGCGAACATCCTCGGGGTCCGGATCTCGAAATCGCAGCAGCTCTCCAACTGGGAGGCGGAGGAGTTGTCCGCCGCCCAGCAGATGTATGCCGCGACGGACGCCTGGGTGTGCCGGGAGATGTATCTCAGGCTGCTCCAGAGCGAGAAGCATCCGCTCACGCCCGAGGAGCTGAATCCGCCGCAGCCTCCGCAGCCCTCGCAGGCTGCGCAGCCGAAGGCCGAAAATGCGGCACCGGCCGCCGGGGACGGGAAGAAGAAGCGTCGCCGCCGTCATCGCCGGAAGGCGAAGAAACCGGCTGCCGGGCAGTCTCAGACGCAGCAGGACAATGGTTAAGGTTTTCCTCAAGCCCGGGCGCGACGAGTCGTTGCGCCGTTTCCACCCCTGGGTGTTCAGCGGGGCGGTGGCTCAGGTGCAGGGCTCCCCGGCAGAGGGTGATATCGTCGGCGTGTACAGCGCCGATGGGCAGTTCCTGGCCTCCGGCCACTGGCAGATTGGCTCCATCGCCGTCCGCATCCTTTCCTTCGACGCTGATCCCACCGCGCCCGGCTTCTGGGTCGATTCCATCGCCCGGGCCCTTCAGGCCCGTATCGCTGTCGGACTTTTCCCGCCGGTCACTGAATGGTCCGAGCCGGCAACTGCCGGGAGGGGTCCGGCGCAGCCGGACGTTTCCGGAGGCAGTTCGCCGGTCGGCTCAGTGAACGGCGGAACGACCTGCTTCCGATTGGTACATGGTGAGGGGGATGGACTGCCGGGGCTGATTATCGACTGGTATGACGGGGTGTGTGTGCTGCAGGCCCATTCGGTGGGCATGTTCCGCGCGAAGGGGCAGATCTGCGAGGCGCTGAAGGTCGTGTTCGGCGAGCGCCTGAAGGCGGTCTATGACAAGAGCTCCGGCACGGCGCCGTTCAAGGCGGGCCTCGAGCTGGTGGACGGCTATCTGTACCGGGCACCGGGCTTTGATGCCCGCGAGGCGGTGGTGCTGGAGAACGGCCGCGAGTTCCTCGTCAACTGGGAGGAAGGGCAGAAGACCGGCTTTTTCCTGGACCAGCGGGACAACCGGGCCCTGGTCGGCAAATACGCCGCCGGGCGCCGTGTGCTCAACCTTTTCTGCTACACCGGCGGCTTCAGCATCTATGCCCTGACGGCCGGCGCCGCGCGCGTCGATTCCGTCGATTCTTCCGCCAAGGCCATGTCGCTGGTGGAGCGCAATATTCAGTTGAATCTTACGAAGCCGAGGGTGGCACGGTTTCCTGTGGCTGCTGCCGTCTCCCCGGAGGCAGCATACAACAACTATTGCGAGGATGCGATCGAGTTTCTGCGAAAGGTCCCGGAAGGGGAGTACGACCTGATCATCGTGGACCCGCCGGCATTCGCCAAGCACCGCGGGGCGCTGAAAAACGCGCTGCGCGCCTACCAGCGGCTGAACGCCGCCGCCATCGCCAAGGTGGCGCCGGGCGGCCTGGTGTTCACCTTCAGCTGCTCGCAGGTCGTCGATAAGATCACCTTCGCCAACACCGTCTTCTCCGCCGCCGCCCAGACCGGCCGCAGCGTCCGGATCCTGGACCGCCTCTGCCAGGGCGCCGACCACCCCGTCAGCATCTACCACCCCGAAGGGGAATACCTCAAGGGCCTGCTGCTGTATGTCGAATAGGCTCCTGCATCTCATGAGTAAAATATTAGCGGATGACACGGATGCGTCCGCCTGCCGTCGAAGTTCCTGATCATTCTGGCTTGTGGTTCAAGAAATGAGGTATGCCATATATTTGCGAACCAGGTCGGAGGAAGACAAATTTCCTGATACAAACTGTTCATAGTCCAGGTCGGATATCCGTTCCCGGACCGCGGTGCCATTGTAGGTGGCGGCGAGATAATGGCCCCTTTCTCCCGGTTCAACGCGAATGTCCCGGAAATGCCCCAGGAATTCATCGGCTTTCACATAATTGATGGCATATTCTTTCTTGCGGGTTCTGCCGGGATATGCTGAGATAGCTCCCTTTTTTACAAGATCGTCGATATCCCTTAAAGCGGTATCCAGGGACACGGCACCCAACCGGGCCCAGTTCTGAGCAGTTAGTTTTGCCTCCTTACCGTCCAGATAGATGTTCAACACTTTCTTCTGCCTTTGGGAAAGCTCCACTCCGGAGAATTCGCGCCAAAATACAGATTTGTTAAGAATTCCGCTCAGTGTTTCCAGAGAGCTGTCCACAGCCCTGCCAAGGCACGCCACATACCATTCCAGCCAGGAGCTTATATCCCCGTCCTGGCAGAAGCGCTGTGTTTTCTCAAGCATGGCATAATACTCTTTCTTTTCCTTCTCAATTTCCCGGGACATGCTGAAGAACCGTCCATTCCCTCCGCCTATTGCCGCCAGAGCCATATCTGCAATGGCCCGCCCGATACGACCGTTGCCATCATCAAATGGATGTATGCTCACGAAGATAAGATGGGCTATGGCAGACCTGATGATGTTGGAGATTCCGGTCTCGCTGTTGAACCAGTACATGAATTCCTCCATATAGTCGTTCACTTCGGAAGCGGGCGGGGCCATATAATGGACTTTTTCATGCCCCATGGCTCCGGATACCACCTGAACGTCTCCTGCCCGGTAGTTTCCCACGGTAATCGGATAAGAGCCGCTCCTCCCCGTAGGGAACAGAGCGCTGTGCCAGCCAAAGAGCCGTTCCCTGTCCAGGGGGACATTGCAGTTACGCGTTGCGTCCAGCATCATATCCACTACACCTTCCATAAAATGAGTGGAAGTGCCGGTTGTCCGGATATTGGTAACGCCCAGACGGCGGACGATGGAAGAACGCACATCGTCTGTATTGAGACTGATCCCTTCAATGCGAAAAGAGGACACGATATCCTGGGTGAGAATCTCTACGGAAGCGCCGGAGAGGTCATCCTCCGCAAGGGAAGCAATCCGGCCATGTAGAAAGCCGATACTGGCGCTGACCTTTTCTACAAGTACTGATATCGTGTCTTTGTCCCAGTCGAAGTGCATCCAATCGTATCTTTCGTATATCCACATAGTTGATGCCGTGTTTAATTCGCAACAAATATAGTTTTTTACGAATAATTATCAAAATTAACTCGCAGAATATGCGAATTATAATTCATACTCACCCAGCGCCCAGGGCCTTCCGACAGGGTCTTTGCTCAAAGTACTTGACAATTCCACTGGAAATCAATATCTTTGGACTGTGAACTGTTTTGACGACAAGGCCCGGGCGGTACAGCGTCGTGCGGGCGCTATTTCATAATAGTCAATCTGTTATACTATCATCAAATAATCCGAATTAGTCATGAAAAAGTCTATTCTGATTGTCCTGTTTGCCTGTTTTGGCGTAATATGCTGGGCGCAGGGCTTGAAAACCTGGACATCCGGTCCGCTGATCTGGGATGACTTCCAACTTGCCGGGCCCGAGCGCGCGGACAATCCCGCGAATTCATACATATCGTTCACGCTGATCCGCGAAAACAAGACGATCAAGACCAAAGGGGTCACGTATAAATATCAGGACGTGACCGCAGCCATCGACCCCATGCAGTCCTGGGTGAAAGCCGGATGGCGGAACGGGCAGAACCTGCTGAAACTCCAGCAGGAGTTCGACATCCTGCAGTATTTCGCCACGCGCTACCGGGAAGATTTCATGTTCTATACGGATGAGATAATCAATCAGTACGAGCACTACTTGCCTGTGGAAACGAAGCATAAACTCTCAGAGACGGTCTACCTGGATCAGTTCCGTTCCGCCCTTGAGCAGTTCCGGGCGACCGGTGACGCCAGCGCATATCCTGTCTCCCGCGAGGAGTTTGACATTACGCAGTATCCCTGTCAGATTGCTCCCGGGGCTTCGCAAGGGCTTTTCTCGCTCATCTATGTGATCCCGACCGGCGAGCTCGCCCAAATGTTCGCTCCGGCCATCGGGCTCTCCTTCGGTTATGGGTATCGTGAAGGGAAGAATATTTTCCGCGCGGACCTGGCATTAGGCGTCAGCGGATTCTCGTTTGCAAAAGATGTTCCTGCCGGCGGGCCTGGCAGTTTCCTCACCCAGGGATCTTATCTGGGCCTTTCCGCCAAGTACGACCGCACGCTTCTTTCCGCGGGGCAAGTTGACCTGGGGCTTTTCGCCGGAGTCGGTTACAGTGCCTGGAAAGAAGGACAGCTGATCTCTCCGCCGACCGTCGGCGGGTTTACGCTTTCCGAAGGCATCCGCATGGACGTGCATCTGCACCGGACCTTCAACTTCCTGGCCAAGACGCCCCAGATGCATGACACGGGGCTTCAGTTCAGGCTGTACGCCGATGAATTGTACAACGCGGCACAGAAAAAATTCATGGTCATCTTCAACATCTCTGCCGGTCTGAATATCGAATTTAGAAAATTGTCCAGATCATGAAAAAAGTATGGCTTGCGTGCGGACTGCTGGCCCTGGTCTCTTGCGGCCGGCAGGCCCTTCCCCAGGTGGAGACGGTGCGCGTGGAAGCGGATGACACGGAAGCGGACGTCATCCGCAAGGCCGCGAACCTTGTTCCGTCTCCGCGCCAGGCCGCGGCGCTGGAGAACGGTTTCATCGCTTTCCTGCATTTCGGCCCGAACACATTTACCCGGCGTGAGTGGGGAACGGGTTTCGAGGATCCCGCGGTCTTTGATCTGAAGGAGCTCCACACCGACGACTGGTGCCGCCGGATGAAGGAAGCCGGGATGAAGATGGCCATCCTGACGGTCAAGCACCATGACGGATTCTGCCTGTGGCAGACACGCTACACCACCCACGGCATCATGTCCACCGGCTATCAGGACGGGCGGGGCGACGTGCTGCGCGAACTCGCCGAATCCTGCCGCAAGTACGGCCTCAAGCTGGGCATCTACCTCTCTCCGGCCGACCTCTACCAGATCGAATCGCCCGACGGCCTGTACGGGAATCTCAGTGCCCCGACGCCCCGCACCATCCCGCGTCCGGTGGAAGGACGCCCGTTCGAAGACAAGAGGACCTTCCGCTTCACGGTGGACGACTACAATGAGTATTTCCTGAACCAGCTGTTCGAACTGCTGACCGAGTACGGGCCGATTTCCGAAGTCTGGTTCGACGGGGCGCATCCCAAGCGCAAGGGCGGCCAGACCTACGACTATTCCGCCTGGCGCGAGCTGATCCGCACCCTGGCTCCCGATGCGACGGTCTTCGGCCGCGAAGACGTCCGCTGGTGCGGCAACGAGGGCGGCGCCACGCGCGACGCCGAGTTCAACGTCGTCACTTTCGCAGAGGATCCGGCCGGGATGACGGAATTCCAGGACATGTACGGCGATCAGGGAACGCGGGCGGTGTATGCCGCGCAGCAGAAGCCGTTCTACCTGCACTACGAGCCCTGCGAGACCAACACCTCCATCCGCGCCGGCTGGTTCTTCAGCGACGACGACACGCAGGAGGTCCGCACGGCGGACGATGTCTTCGATATCTATGAGCGCGCGGTGGGCGGCAACTCCATCTTCCTGTTGAACATCCCGCCGAATCGCGAGGGACGCTTCTCCGAGCACGATGCGGCCGTCCTGCAGGAGGTGGGCGACCGCATCCGCGAGACGTACGGCGAAGGCTGCAACCTGCTCGTCCGCGCCCGGGGGCCGAAGCGCGTCCTGGACGGCAAGGATGACACGTACGTGCCGGCAGACGGCCTTGTGCTCCGTCTCCGCGGGCCCGTCACCCTGAACCGCATTGTGCTGCGCGAGCCGGTGACGACCGTCGGCGAACGGGTGGAAGGCTGCGCCGTG
Organism: uncultured Bacteroidales bacterium; assembly: GCA_905235775.1. Taxonomy (GTDB): domain Bacteria; phylum Bacteroidota; class Bacteroidia; order Bacteroidales; family UBA932; genus Cryptobacteroides. The sequence continues at coordinate 12,109 of CAJOMY010000028.1, forward strand.
GATGCCCGGATAGACGGGCAGTGGAAGGAGATTGCCGTCGGCACCAACATCGGCTTCCGGCGTATCCTGCGTTTTGCCGACGTCACCACCGACGCCCTGCGGATCCGTATCACCGCCACGCGGGACGAGCCGCTGCTGAGCGGGGTCGAGGTCTACCGCTACCGGACGCGTCCGCCCGCCGTCGAGGCGGTGCAGGCGCCTGACGGCAGGGTCAGTTTGTTCCCCGCCTTCCCGTCGATGCATTGGTGGAGCTACCGGAACAACGATGCCACCGACCTTTATGCCGGCTGCACCATCCTGTATTCGACCGGGGCGGAAGGAGAGATGAAACCCTATGGCGGTCCGTTCCATCTCGAGAACGGCGAGGTCCGGGCCGTGGCCGAGTTGAACGGCGAGCGGGGGCCCGAACTCGTCCGCCATTTCGGCTGGGCCAAGCAGGACTGGAAGGTCATCGGCTGCAGCAGCGAGTATCCCGGCCAGTTCGCCCGGCAGGCCATCGACGGCCGGACCGACAGTTGCTGGCAGTCGCGCGACGGGGTGCAGCAGTACATCAGCATTGACCTCGGGGAAGTCCGCGAACTGCGTGGCTTTGCCTATACGCCCCATACTTTCACAAAGGAAAGTATGATTGAGCAGGGCGTCTTCCGCATCAGTCCGGACGGGAAGAACTGGAAAGATGCCGAGTCTTTCGCTTTCGGAAATCTTGTGAACGACCCGACCCGCCGGGTGCATCAGTTCGCGAAGCCCCTCCGGACCCGCTATGTCCAGATCCGCTCCACCGGCATCGCCGCAGGGGGCAACGCTGCCGGCATGGCCGAGCTGGACCTGTTCTGACAGCTGCGCCCTCGGGCAAAATGTGACAGGCTCTGGATGACAATCAGTTAGAAAAACCGGACGGGTCAGGCCGCCGCCTCGATGAGTTCCAGCAGGCGGTCGATGGCTTCCGTGTCGGGGATGTGCCGCAGGACGGGTTCGCTGCGGTGGTAGATCGTGACCTTGCCGCCGCCTTCGCCCACGTAGCCCCAGTCGGCGTCCGCCATCTCGCCGGGGCCGTTGACGATGCAGCCCATCACGGCGATTACGAGCCCTTTGAGATGGGCCGTGCGGCGCTGGACCTCCTCGAAGGTCTCCTGGAGGTTGTACAGGGTGCGGCCGCAGCCCGGGCAGGCGATGTATTCGGGCTTGTAGAAGCGGCGCCGCGCGGCCTGCATGATCTCGTCGACGAGATACTCGCTCAGACCGGCCTCCGCCGGAATATCGTCAATCTCCCGCTTCAGCAATTTCGGCCCCCAGCGAATCGCCGCATCCAGCATCTGCTGTTCGCTTTGGGTCAGTGCCTGGCTTGCGTTTGAGCGAAGCGAAGGCGCCGTCAGGTGCCGTGGCGGAACGTCAGCAAGGTTTCCGGAGGAAACCGCAGCAGTGGAGTCGCCGCCCGGAACGGAGTGCAGGGCGCATTCCCCCTGAAAGGGGGATGTCGCAGTAGCGACAGGGGGTTGGAGAAAGCGAGTTGCCTGTTGCACAATGTATTGTGCAACAGGCAACTCATTCACTGGAGGTTCGGTCAGGGAGACGCGGATGGTGTCGCCGATGCCTTCCTGGAGCAGCGAGGCGATGCCGACGCAGGACTTGATGCGGCCGCTGTCGCCGCCCCCGGCCTCCGTGACGCCCAGATGCATCGGGAACACGACGCCGCGCTCCTGCATCCGCCGTGCCAGCTCGCGGTAGGCTTCCACCATCACCACGGTGTTGCTGGCCTTGAGCGAGACGACCACGTTGAGGAACTCCGCCTCGATGCACATCTCCAGCCATTCCATCGCCGCCATCGCCATGGCGTGCGGGGTGTTGCCGTAGCGGTCGGTGATGTAACGGCCCAGCGAGCCGTGGTTGAGGCCCACGCGCACGGCGGTGCCATGCTCCTTGCAGACGCTCAGAAAGCGGGCGAACTGCGCGCGTGCCTGCTCGTGGTCGGGATGGAAATTGCCGGGGTTGATGCGGACCTTCTCCACGACGGGGGCCACGGCGATGGCCGTCTCCGAACTGAAATGGATGTCTGCGACCAGGGGGACGTTGCAGCCGGCGGCGCGCAGGCGCCGCTTGATCTCCGTGATGTGCGGGACGTCCTGGCGGCCCGGCACCGTGATGCGGACCATCTGCGCGCCGGCGGCGGCGAGCTCCAGGGCCTGGGCCACGGTGGCATCGATGTCGGAGGTATGGGTGTTGCACATCGTCTGGACGACGACGGGATGGCCGGCGCCGATGACGA
>CAJOMY010000029.1 GCA_905235775.1 uncultured Bacteroidales bacterium
CCGCTCAACTGAAACTGGATGAATACCATGCCGGCCTGCTGCCCGCAGACAAAGTGCGGTGCGTGGAAGCCCTGCTGGGCGAGGGGACGCTCGCTTTCGTCGGAGACGGCATCAACGACGCCCCGGTGCTGGCCCGCGCCGACCTGGGCATCGCGATGGGCGCCCTTGGGTCCGACGCCGCCATCGAGGCGGCCGACGTGGTCCTGATGGACGACAAGCCCTCCAAGGTGGCGACCGCCGTGCACATAGCCCGCCGGACGCTGCGCATTGCCGGCGAAAACCTCTGGTTCGCCATCGGGGTCAAGATTCTCGTCCTGCTGCTGGCCGCCTTTGGCGTCGCCACGATGTGGATGGCCGTCTTCGCCGACGTCGGCGTGACCGTCCTCGCGGTGCTCAACGCCATGCGTGCGCTGCGGTCGTAGATTCCCCGGCCCGGGGGATGGATGCCGCCCGGCACAGAACAATAAAAGCAGAAAAATCAGCTCCGCTCATCCAGCACTTCGGCGATGTCGCGCACGGGCCTGTCGGCTTCGCGGACGAAGGTGGCGAGACACAGCGGGCAGCCGGTCACGATCTGGTCCGGCGCGGCGGCCGTCAGCTTGTCCAGGGCGTTGCGGACCATCGGGACGCGTTGCCCGAAACTGAGTGTCAGGCTGCCCAGACTGCCCCCGCAGCAGATGCTCTCGGCATGGTGCCTGTCGGCCTCGACCAGCTCGCCGGCGGCGGCGAGGGCCTGCCTGGGCTGCTCGTAGATGCCGCAGCCCCGGCCCAGTTCGCAGGGGTCATGCCAGACCAGCCGGAGCCCTTCCTCGTGCCGCACCTGCAGCTTCCCGGCGGCGATCAGCTCCTGGAAGAATACGCTGTGGTGTACCACGCGAACGCCTTCGAGGGCATATTCATCCCGGAACACCCGGTAGCAGATCGGACAGGAGAGCAGCAGGGTGTCGCAGCCGCTCGCGCGGATGATCTCGCGGTTCTTGGCAATCAGTTCGCGCGCCTGCTCCGTGCGCCCCGCCATCATCAGCGGCCGGCCGCAGCAGAGACCCTCGTCGGGGTCCATCAGCTGCCAGCGCACGTCGGCCTTGTCCAGCAGGGAAGTGGTGGCGCGGCGGATCGACGGCGTCAACCGCGTCATGCAGCCCTGGAAGTAGAGTACTTTGCCGGGCCCGCCGCCCGAAGCGGCAGCCGATACCAGCGCGGCGGTATCCAGTCCGGCGAAGGCGGGGGAGAGGGCGTACTTGCGCCGTTCGCGCTGCGCCAGGCGCAGCTCCGGCCCCTGCACCCCCACCTGGCAGACAGCCGAGCATTTCCCGCAGAGCAGGCATTTGTCGGAGATCTCCGCGATGCGCCGCTCGTCGCCGCGCCGGAGCTGCCGGTTCAGGTACACGGTCGCGTCCTTGCAGTTGACTTTCTGGACGCTCATCGGACAGGCGTCGATGCACACGCCGCAGCCCGGGCAGGAATACACCTCCAGCGAGGCGAAGCCCTTGCGGGGGTGCCGGATCTTGATGCCGGCGTTGCGCATCGGAATCAGCAGCATCTCGGCCGGGATGTGCATGTAGCGGGTGAAGGGCAGCACGCACATGAAGACCATCAGGGCAATCGAATAGGCCCACCAAGTCGGCAGGGCGTTGAGGTCGTTGCCCAGGAACTGACGGAAGATCCAGTTGGCCGGAATCGTGAGGAAGCTGCCGCCGCTGATGTGGGCGGTGAAGCTCTCCGCCAGCAGGCGCAGCGGGAAGATGGCCCAGAGCGAATACAGCCCCACCCGGTCCATCAGGCTCAGGCGCGTGGTGCGCCGCATGCCCACGATGCGCGAGGCGAAGCGCTTGATGACTGCGAGGACGATGCCGCTGAGGATCATCAGCAGGAAGAAGTCCATCAGGAACATCAGCAGCGAGCCCTGGACGGTGCTCTCCGTCTCGGCGACGAAGTAGTTGAAGAAGATGGGGTAGTAGAACAGGTGGATGCGCTCCGGCACGAAGAGCATGACTTCCAGATGCCCCAGCACGATCAGCATGAACCAGCCGAAGGCAATGCTGGAGTGCATGTAGCCCAGGACCTTGTTGCGCTGCCACAATTTTACGTGGATCAGGCAGTTCAGGAAGATGTCCCGAAGGTTCATCCAGATGTATTTCGGCTTGATCAGCGAGAGCAGGAAGCGTTTCCGGTCGTCCTTGGGCAGCTGGGCGATCACGCGCACCATCGCCACGAGGCAGTAGCCCAGCACGAAGAACATCCCGATCAGGAAGGGGATCACGAAAGGATCGAAACCGCTGGCGAAACGCTCTCTCATCGCACGACCTCCCCGTTTTTGTCCAGGCGGCAGAGCGTCAGGATGAGCTGCCGCGTATTGATCCCGCGCGGGCAGACCATCGAACATTTGCCGCAGAGCATGCAGGCGGACAGCATCCGGTCCACCTCCCCGTCCCGGCCGCGCTGCAGCCCGAGCAGGACCTTCCGGACGCTCATTCCGCTCCAGGGCGAGGCCGTGCAGGTGGCGCTGCAGCTCCCGCAGCCGATGCAGGTGAGCGCATCAGGCTCCAACTGCACCAGAGCATCATAGCGCCGGCGGTCCACCGTGTCCAGGTTGACCGCCGAGCTGGGGGAGAGCTGAAAGCCGAAATCCATCTTCTTACGCACGTTTACTCAGATACAGGTGGATGGCCAGGGCGGCGCTGCGGGCCTCCGCGAGCGTTTCCGGCACGGTCTTGGCCCCGGTGCAGGCCCCGGCGAAGAATACGCCCGGCCGGGAAGATTCCGTGATGGCGTCGAGGTTGTTGCGGCTCTCCAGAAAACCGTCTTCATCCCTGGCGACTCCGATCTGCTGTGCATAGTGCCTTGCGTCCGGGTTGCATACGATCCCCGCCATCAGCACGAGCAGGTCCAGGGTGACCTTGACCGGCCGGCCGCTCAAGGTGTCCTCCGCTTTCACGACCACGCGGCCGTCGATGGCTTCGCCCACCTCGGACACGCGTCCGCGGATGAAATGGATGCCGTAGTCGCGCTGGGCGCGGATATAGAAGTCTTCGTATTTCTTCCCGAAGAGGCGGAGATCCATGTAGAAGCAGTACACTTCCGCGTCAGGGAATTCCTCCTTGATCTCGATGGCTTGCTTGATGGCGGTGATGCAGCAGACCTTGGAGCACTGGGCGTTGCCGGCCTTGAGGTCGCGCGAGCCGACGCAGTGCACGAATCCGACGGCCTTCGGGTGGTCGATCCGGCTGTCCTGCCGGGTATTGAACCACTGCTCGAGGTCGCGGTTGGTGATCACGCGGTTATAGATGCCGTAGCCGTATTCTTCCTTTCTGGAGGCGTCGAAGAGGTGGAAACCCGTGGCGAAGAGCACGGCCTGGCAGAGCAGCGTGGTGCCGTCGCCGAGGACGATATTGTATTCGTCCTTGAGTCGGTTGATGGCGGAAATCTCCGTGTTCAGCAGGGTCTTGATGCCTTCAGCCCGGGCCCGCAGGGGCTCCAGGACTTCCGCGGCGGGAGTCATGTCCGGGAAAAGCCGGTTCCATTCGGCCACATGGCCGCCCACGACGGGGGCTTTCTCAATCAGGACGGGCTTGTAGCCCAGCGCCGCGAGCTGGTGCGCGGCTTCCAGTCCGGCGATGCCGGCGCCGATGACGGCGATGACAGGTTGGCGGTTGGTCATAGGCTAGCAGCATTTGAGGACCGTCGGCAGTCCCGGTTTCAGGATATCTTTTTCGTTGAGTCCCAAGTATTTCCTGGACGGATCATAGCCGATTCCGATTTTGTCAAGCAGGGGCTCCGGCCCCACCTGGTGCACTTGCAGGCCCAGGTCCCAGGGATCGTAGCCGAGTACCAATCCGGCCAGTTCCTCGTAGGTCAGGACCGGGATGCCGTGGCCGTTCTGCCCGTAGGTCTTGCCCGTCTGCTCGGCGATGACGTATTGCCAGCGGTCGAGAAAATAGGGACAGCCGGGGCAGTTGGTGATGATCATGTCCGGGCGGAAGGGCTCCATGGATTCGAATTTCTTGTGGGTGTTCGAGACGCTGTAGCCGCGGTTGGCCTTGACGAGATATTGCCGGAAACCGAAACCGCAGCAGTGGCGGCGCTCGGGGTAGTCGATGACCTGACCGCCCCAGGATTCGACCATTCCGCTCAGGACGCAGGGATATTCGGCACCGCCGACACCTTTGTGCGGAAACATCTTGGAATAATGGCATCCGATGTGCTCCACGACGCGGACAGGTTCGCCCGTGGCGCGCGAAACGAGGCGGTAGCGGGCACGCTCGGCAATTTCTCCGCGAAGCATGTAGATGATGTCGCTGGCATGGGCGATGTATTCCGGTTTGTTGAATTCGCGGCGGCAGGCCTTCCAGAGATGTTCGCGGATCCGGGCTTCCAGCTCCGGAAATTCGCGCCAGGTTTCCAGAATCTCGGTATAATTCCCGAACGAGGTGATGCAGCTGGTGACCAGGTTTTTGTAGCCGGCTTCCGTCATGAGTGCGAACTGGCGGGCGACGATGGTCATGGCTGTCTCCTGGGGGATGGTGTCGCTGTGGTAGGCAATGCCTCCGCAGGTGGTATGGTGCGGCGTCTCAAAGAGGTCCTTCCCGAGCAGGTCGCGGACAATCTTGACGAAATGTGTCTCGGAAGCCGGGAAAAAACTCTGACGGATGCAACTCCGGACATAGAACCAGTGGTCGTCCGGAATCTCTTTCTGGTAGTCGGACCAGATCTTCTGTTTGCCCTGATAGATCATCACTCGTTGTTGAAGTGCCCCGGAGAGCAGTGGTTGAAAGTATATTCCATGTATTCGCCGGGTGTCATCCCCATCTCTTCCGCCTTGGCGAGGGAGTATTTCTCGACGAGTCCGATGCGCTCCGTACCCCCGGTCTCATCATAGATGGCCTTGAGTTCGTCGAGGTCTTCCTGCGGAATTTTCCTGAGGGCGCCGGGCCCTTCCTTCCCGAAGTTGGCTCCGAGCCGGGCATAGACGTCCTCCTTGTGGTTCAGCACCCACTCGAAAACGGGTCCGGACTCCGGATGCTCCGCGAAGGAGAAAGTCGCCGGATGGACGCAGTATCCGAGGTTCAGGACATTGTCGTTCAGCGCCTTGGTGAGCGGGTAGAGTTGTCTTCCTTTCTCGGAGCAGGTGAAATAGCCGAGCCGTGCGGACAAATTGCGCAGGGCCATGATGACCAGACCCGCTCCGTTGCCGCGCGGACAGCGGGTCACGCAGGACATGCATTCGCCGCAATACCAGATCGTGTCACTCTTCAGGAGCGCTTCAATCCCGGCCTCGTCCTTGCGCTGGACCGTATCCAGAATTTTGCGGGGGTCATATTTGTAGAACTCCGCAGCTGGACAGATGGCCGTGCACGTCCCGCAGTTGATGCAGGTTTTGAGCCCTTCTTTGAAGCGGTAGTCTCCGGAGAGTTCGTCATAAAACTTGCCCATATTTGCAAAGATACGAAAAAAAACATAATTTTGTAAGATTAAAACTTATCCGAATAGTAGCCGATGGACAGACATTTGGACCCGCATTGCGAAGTCATCCTGGAAGAATATCGCGCGAATCTGCCGCGCTTCCGGGAGCTTGCCAAGGTTATCTATGACGATCTGCGAAGCACGTTTGAAAAGGCCGGCCTGCTGGTCGCCGCCATAGAGTATCGTGTCAAGACCGAGGAGTCCCTGGCCGGAAAGCTGGAGCTCAAGGGCGGCAAATACCGCTCCCTGGCGGACATTACCGACATCATCGGCCTGCGCGTGATCACGTTTTACGTAGATGACGTGGACAAGGTGGCTTCCGCCGTGGAGCGCCTTTTCAACGTGGACTGGGAGAATTCCGTGGACAAGCGCAAGATCCACGAAATCGACAGTTTCGGCTATCTCTCCCTCCATTACATCTGTTCGCTGCCGGATTTCCCGTACCGCTTCGAGATCCAGATGCGCACCGTGCTGCAGCACGCCTGGGCGAACATGAACCACGACACCGGCTACAAGAGCGGCGTGGAGGTGCCCCGGGAGTATCTGCGCAGCATGAGCCGCCTGGCCGGCATGCTGGAGCTGGTGGACGAGCAGTTCAGCCAGATTCGCAATGAATTGACCGACTATCGCCGCCGCGTCCGTGCGCTCGTGGCCTCCGGCAACCTCTCCGACGTCCCGCTGGACGGGGACACTTTCCGGAGTTTCCTGGAGCTGGAGCCTTTCGCTCCGCTGAACCGCCGGATCGCGTCCGTCAACCAGGCCGAGATCCAGGAAGTCTCGCTGATGCCCTTCCTGGGCGTCTTCAAGGCGCTGGGCTGCCATACGATCGGAGACATTTCCGAAATGATGAAGACCTGCTCCGAAGGCGCCTACCAGATCGCCTGCTACCAAATCGGCCTGACGGACCTGGACATCATCTCCTCGTCCCTTGCGCCGCAGGACATCTGCATCGCGTACCTCCTGAAGAGCGGTGCCGGCCGCGCCGGTATCCGCCACATGTTCGACATCCTGAACGGCCCGTCCGGGAGCAATGACACGATGGCCGCCATCCTGGCCGAACAGGCGGCGTCCCTTCCGTTCATGAATCAGAAATAAGATATGGCAAACAAACCCCTGGACACATCCTTGCTGGACCGCGCGATCACATTTGCGGTCCGCGCCCATGCCGGGACCGAACGCCGCGGCAAGGGATTCCCGTATATCGTCCATCCGATGGAAGCGATGGAGATCGTCGCCACGATTACGCCGGATCAGGAACTCCTGGCCGCCGCCGCCCTGCATGACACCGTGGAGGATACGGACGTGACCGTTGACGAGATCCGGGCCGAATTCGGCGACCGGATCGCCGACCTGGTGTCCGCCGAAAGCGACGTCTTCGTCGAGGGTGTCAGCGAGGAGGACAGCTGGCATGCGCGCAAACAGGCGGCCATCGACCGCCTCGCCCGTGCCCCGCGTGACGCCAAGATCGTGGCGATGGGCGACAAACTTTCCAACATGCGCGCCATCGCACGCGACTATGCGGTGCGGGGTGACGCCCTCTGGAGCATCTTCCATGCCAAGGACCCGAAGGATCATGAATGGCATTATCGCGGCCTGGCGGATTCTCTGCGCGAATTGCAGGACACGTTCGCCTTCCGCGAATTTGAACGGCTTATCAACGAAGTATTCACCAACTGATGATAATATGGAAGCAACCCCGATATCCCTTTCCGATTATGTCCTTTCCGGCGGCGGCGCCAACGGAGAGAGTTATGACCACAGGACCGACCCGACGGTCATGCTGAAACTGTACTTCCCGGGCAAGATCCAGCAGCCGCTGGACGAGATGCTGCTGGCAAGAAAAGTCTATGAAGCAGGCATCCCGAGTCCCGAACCGGGCGAGTACGTAGTCACGGAGGACGGTCGTTACGGCATCCGTTTCCGTCGCATCGTCGGCAAGAAATCCTATTCCCGCGCCACGGCGGACGAGCCCGGCCGCGTGCAGGAGTACGCCGGCGATTTCGCCCGAATGTGCAAACAACTGCATCTCATCCGCGTGGACACCGGGCAATTCGAGTGCGTCAAGGACCGCTACTGCCGGCTGCTGGAGCAGAACCCCTTCTTCACGCCGTCCGAGAAGGACAAGATCGGCCGCTTCATCGCGGACGCTCCCGACACGGACACCGCCGTGCACGGAGATCTCCAGTTCAGCAATGCCATCTTCGTCGGCGACCGGCGTTATTTCATCGACCTGGGCGACTTCTCCTACGGCTATAACCGCTTCGACGTCGCGATGGTGTATCTGTGCTGCTGTCTGAGCAAGGAGTCTTTCATCCAGGAGACTTTCCATATGGACAAAGCGCTGTCCGTGACCTTCTGGCGCCATTTCGCCCCCGAATACTTCGGCGCCGACCGTCCGTTGAAGGACATTGAGGAGGAACTGGCCCCGTACGCCGGCCTCAAGACGTTGATCGTAGAACGGGACACCAACTGCCCCATGCCTGAGTTCCGGGAGAAGTTGGCTTCCATCCTTGAATAAGCAAGATGCTGACAACCCTGCTGGCCATACATCTGGGAACGGGCAATATCCTGCTGTTGCTGTCCGTGCTTGTGCTGGGCGCCATCCTGATCTCGCGCCTGGGCGCCAAGTACGGCGTACCGGGCATGCTGCTCTTCCTCATCATCGGTATGCTGGCCGGTCCGGACGGACTCGGCGTCGAGATCGGCAACCATGAGCTGGCGGAGTTTCTCGGCCACCTCGGTATTACCGTCATCTTGCTGGCCGGAGGACTGGAGACCCAAATGGAGGAGGCGAAACGCGTAATGAAGAAGGGGCTGGCGCTTTCCCTGGCCGGCCTGGCCATCACCGTACTCGTCACCGGATGCTTCATCCATTTCGTCCTGGGCGACAAGGTGGGCGGGGCCGGCGCGACGCTGCTGGGCAGCTTCCTGATCGCCGCCGTGATGTCGTCCACCGATTCTCCTTCCGTGTTCTCGGTCCTGCGAAGCAAACGCATGCACCTGCGCGAAAACCTGGACCCGCTGCTGGAACTCGAGTCCGGCAGCAATGACCCGATTGCCTATTCCCTGACCCTCATCCTGGTCGCGATCGTCGCTAACACCGATCGTTTCGCGCTGAATGGCGGTCCCTGGCTTCTGGGTGGCGGCCTCGTGTTCCTGGTGCTGGTCTGGCAGCTCGCGGCCGGTTTCGGCATCGGCCTGGCTGTCGGCTTCGGAGCCCGGTGGCTGATCCGCAGGATCCGCCTGGAGAGCGGGCCGCTGTATTCCATCCTGATCCTGACGCTTGCGCTGCTCTCCAACGGCCTCGCCTCGCTCGTGGGCGGCAATGGCCTGCTGGCACTCTACGTGGCCGCCATCGTCATCGGCAACATGCGCGACCTCCCGTTCAAGAAGGATGTCCGGAAATTTTTCGAGAGCATCACCTGGCTGGCCCAGCTGCTGATGTTCCTGCTCCTGGGACTGCTGGCGCGCCCTTCGCACATGCCGGCGGTCCTCGTTCCGGCACTGTTGCTGGGCATTTTCCTGGTTTGCGTCGGACGTCCGCTCGGTGTGTTCCTCAGCCTGCTTCCGTTCCGGGACTTGTCATTCCGGGCCCGGCTCTACATTTCCTGGGCGGGCATGAAGGGTGCCGGTCCCATTCTCTTCGCCATGTGCGCCCTGCTGAGCGGGATCGAAGGCGGCCAGGAGCTGTTCAATATCGTGTTTATCATCACCCTGCTGTCCCTGCTGATCCGGGGCTCTACCCTTGTGCCGGTGGCCCGGTGGCTCGACCTCTGCATTGAAGACGATCCCGAAGTGGAGACCTTCGGCATGGACATCCCCGAGGAGATGGGCATGCTGCGCGACCATATCGTCACTGAGGATGACCTGCGCAAGGGGCCGACCCTGCGCGACCTGCACCTGCCGCATGGCATCCGGGTCGTCATGGTCAACCGCGACGGCAGATTCATCGTCCCGCACGGCAGCCTTGCGCTGAAGGTGGGAGACAAATTGGTAATCATCATGGGTGATACGGAAAATTAAATTTTTTTTATGGACGTCAACGAAAGCATAAAAGCCACTGTCAGAAAGCGCACCAGCGCGGGACTCATGTTGATCATCGTTGCCGCGGTTACACTGGAAGCCACAACCCTGATTCAGTATTTCTTCTCGCAGCGTGCGCTCAGGCAGGAAGCCTCCCTCCGGGCGGAGAGCGAGTTGCGCGCCACGCGCAACTACATCATGGATATCGTGGACCAGGCCGAATCCGCCGTGAACAACAGCGCGTGGATTACCCGCTTGTGCCTCGATTATCCTGACAGCATTGCGGTCGTGGCGCGCCGTATCGTGGAGGAAAACCCCGCTGTAATGGGATCCAGCATCGCGCTGGTGCCCGGTTACAACCCGAAACGGCCGCTCTTCTCCCCATATGTCTTCCGGACGGCGGACGGCGGGACCGAACTCAAGTCGCTGGCCACGCCGGAGTATGACTATCCTTCGCAGGAATGGTTCACCGAGCCGCTCAAGTACGGCATCGGATATTGGTCCGAGCCCTATATCGACACCGGCGGCGGGGATGCACTGATGACCACTTATTCGGTGCCGATCACGGATGACGACGGCCGCATCGCCGCGGTGCTCACCGCCGACCTTTCCCTGGACTGGCTCACCGAACTGGTCGGAAACGTCCGGGTCTATCCCGGAGCCTACAGCGTTCTGATCAGCCGGGAAGGCACGATCATGGTGAGCCCGATGGAGACGCTCAACATGCATCAGTCCATCCGGGACTATGCGAAGCAAGCGACCGATACCGCCAATTTCAACCGGATGGCCGACTTGATGCTGTCGGGCAAGACCGGCAATGTGTCGTTGAGTCGGAAACGCCGGCAGAAGACATTCGTTTTCTTCGCTCCGGTGGAACGGACGGGCTGGTCGATGGCCATCGTCATACCGGACAACGAGATTTTTAGAGAAATTCGCCGGATGGGCCGACTGGTCAACTTTCTGACCCTGGTGGGACTGGCCATGCTGGTGCTCATCCTCCGTTCGGCCGCCAGGAGCAGCACCCGGTTCCACGAATTGAATGAAAAGAAAGACCGGATGGAAAACGAACTCCGGATCGGACACAATATCCAGATGTCCATGATTCCGAAGACCTTCCCGCCCTTCCCCGAACGCAAAGACATCGACATTTCGGCCACGCTTGTACCGGCCAAGGAAGTCGGCGGCGACTTGTACGACTTCTACATCCGTGACGAGAAACTGTTCTTCTGCATCGGGGACGTGAGCGGGAAAGGGGTGCCGGCCTCGCTGGTGATGGCCGTGACGCGCAGTCTGTTCCGCACCATCTCAAACCATGAGAAGAGTCCTCAGCGTATCGTGACCCTGCTGAATGAATCCATGACGGACATGAATGAAAACAACATGTTCGTGACCTTCTTCTGCGGTGTGCTGGACATGATCACCGGCCATATGCGCTACTGCAACGCCGGGCACAACCCGCCCGTCCTGCTCTCGGACCGCGTGCGCGAACTGCCCGTGTTTCCGAACCTGCCGCTCGGCATCATGCAGGGTATGTCTTTCCGGGAACAGGAAACAGACCTGTCGTGTGACGACACCCTTTTCCTTTATACGGATGGCGTCACCGAAGCCGAGAACGTTTCCAGCGAGCAGTTCGGCCAGGCGCGCATGCTTTCCGTGCTGCTCGAACACCGCGACGCCCAGGGACAGCTGGAGTCCATGCAGAAAGCGGTCTCCGACTTCGTGGGTGAAGCCGCACCGAGCGACGACTTGACCATGCTTATTATCCATTATCTCAACGATATGCAAGCAGACGTAACTGAACGCCACCTGATTCTGCACAATGACATTCAGCAGATTCCGCAGCTGGCCGAATTCATCGAGACCATCGCCGATGAGAAGTCCCTCGACCAGGCGCTGGCCATGAGCTTGAACCTGGCTTTGGAGGAAGCCGTGACCAACGTCATTCTTTATGCCTATCCCGAAGGATCCGACGGCCTGGTGGACATCGAGGCGATCCTGGGCGCGGAGAAGCTGACGTTCATCATTTCCGACAGCGGCATCCCCTTCGACCCGACCGCCGCCCCGGAGGCCGACGTCACCCTCGGCGTGGAGGAGCGTCCGATCGGCGGACTCGGCATCTATCTGGTCCGCAACATCATGGATACGGTCAGCTATGAACGTGTCGACGGCAAGAATGTGTTAACCCTGACAAAAATAATTTAAGTATAGTAACACGTATATGGAAGTAATCATCAACAAAGAAAGCAACGTCTCCACCGTCCGTCTCATCGGCCGTCTGGACACCCCCGCATCGCAGGATGTTGCCCAAGAACTCGAACCCCTGATGGCGGACGCCTCCGGCACCATTGTGCTGGACTGCTCGGAGATGGGCTATATCTCCAGTTCCGGCCTGCGTATTTTCCTGTCCCTGCGCAAGGCTGCCGCATCCCGGGGCGGAAAGGTCATTGTCCGGAACATCTCTGACGATATCCGTCAGGTCTTCATGATGACCGGATTCCTGAACCTGTTCGAGATCGAGTAAGGAACGCTATTTTTTCTCCTCAAGCTTGAGGATGACCAGTTTGTCCCCGGCCTCCAGAATGGTGTCGCCGTCGGGAATGATGAAGTTTTCGCCACGCCGGACCATCACGACCAGTCCGTCTCCCGGGTGCTCGGAGATGGGCTGTCCCACGCGGCGGCTGTCCACCTTGACGGTTTTCTCATGGAGAAAGGTCTTCTGGTCTTCGTAGCTGCGGGACATGATGATCACCTCGTCGCCGCTTTGCAGGAGGGTGTCGCCGCGCGGAAGCAGCCGTTCTTCGCCACGGATGACCATGGCGATGAGCAGGGCGCCCGGCAGTGCGAGATCCCGGATGTGTTTTTGCTCCCAGGCGCTGCCCGGCGTGATGGTGACGCGTCCGAAGCGCATCGGGGTGCTGTCCGAGTAGTCGTTGAACGTGTTCAGGATGTCCGCGTTCCGGTCGATCACGTCCAGGCGGCGGGCCATCCGCGGGATCAGCGAGCCCTGCAGGGCGATGGACAGGAGCACGACGCAGAAGACGATGTTGAACACATCGTTGCGTAGCTCGGCGGGACTGAGCATCGCTATGATGGCGAACACGACGGATGCGGCGCCGCGCAGGCCGACGAAGGAAATGAAGGCCTGCTGGCGGAAAGGATATTTCCGGAACGGGGTCAGAATGCTGAAAACGGCCACCGGACGTGCGATGAACAGCATGAAGCCGAAGATGGCCAGCGCCGGCATGATGGCACTGGCCAGGCTGGCAGGCCGGGCCAGCAATCCCAGCGCAAAGAAAATGAGCACCTGCATCAGGCCGGTGATGCCGTCAAAGAAATTGACCACCGATTTCTTGTCCTGGAACTCCTCGTTTCCCAGTATGATGCCCACGATGTACACGCTCAGATAACCGCTGCCGCCGACCAGGCTGGGGATGGCGTAGGCGGCGAGAACGAAGGCGAAGATGAAGATCGAATCGTAACCGCTGGTCTGGAAAGTCATGTGCCGGAGCCACCTGGTGGCCACTTTGGCGATGACGAAGCCGCCCAAGGTGCCGAATCCGATCTGGGCGAAGAGATTCCAGGCGATGCCCCAGCCGTTCAGGTCGCCGTGGAGGGCGGACAGCAGCACGACGGTCATCATGTAGGCGGTCGGGTCGTTGCTGCCGCTCTCCATCTCCAGGATCGGGGCGGTGCTGTTCATCAGTCCCAGCCGTTTGCTGCGCAGGATGGAGAAGACGGAGGCGGCGTCCGTGGATCCCATGATCGCGCCGAACAACATGCCTTCCAGCAGGCTCCAGCCCAGGGCGATATGGCAGAACAGGCCCACGAGCGCCGCGGTGATCACGACGCCCAGCGACGCCAGCAGGGTGGACTCTTTCAGGACATGCTTCACGGCGCTCCAGCGGGTGCCGAAACCGCCGTAGAACATAATGAAGATCAAGGCGACGGAACAGGCGTCCCGCGTCATCTCGTAGTCATCCGTGTCCATGGGCCACAGGCCGGTGACTGAGAATAACATGCCCAGCAGCAAGAATATCAGCAGGGTCGGAATCCCGATCCGAAAAGACAGGTTGTTGAGCCAGACGCAGGCCAGGATGACGAGGGCGATGACGATGAAGAGCGGTATCATGACGCAAAGGTAGTGATAATACGCCGGATGCTCGAATCGATCCGTCCCTCGGAAAGCTCTCCGGACCGGACCGCATCCACGACGGCATCGAAGGCGGCGCACAGGTCCAGCGGGCAGAGCAGCAGGTCCGCACCGGCCTGCAGGGCCCGTACAGCCGCTTCGCCGCTTCCGTAAAGCGCCGTGATGGCTCCCATCTCCAGGGCATCCGTGATCACGAGACCGCCGTAACCCAGCTCGCCGCGCAGCTTTTCCGTCAGGATGGCGGGGGAGAGCGTGGCAGGCCGGTCATCGCCGGCCACCGCAGGCGCGGCGATATGCGCGGCCATGACCAGGCGCGCGCCTGCTTCGATGCCGGCGCGGAAGGGGATCATCTCGCAGCCCAGCATCTCTTCCCAGTTTTTCTGCGTGAACGCATAGCCGAGATGCGTGTCGGCCAAAGTGTCCCCGTGGCCCGGGAAATGTTTCAGGCAGGCCGTGATACCGGCGTCCTGCAGACCCCGCACGTAGGAGGAGACCAGCGGTGCGGCCGTGTGCGGGTCGTTGCTGAAGGCGCGGGTGCCGATAATGATGTTGCGGGGGTTGGTGTTGACATCCGCCACCGGGGCGAAATCGATGTCGAAACCGTATCGTTTCAGATAGCCGCCGATGGTGCGGGCGGCTTGGTATGTCGCTTCCGGTCCGGCGGCCGCGAGGGCCGCGGCGCTCTCGTAGCGCGGCACGTCGAAGGCCGGGTTG
>CAJOMY010000030.1 GCA_905235775.1 uncultured Bacteroidales bacterium
GACGACTTCAAGGCCGGCCAGGCCGCGGGAAACACGGATTCGGGTCGCACCGACGGCAAGCCCAACGCACATGTCCAGGGGCGGAACACCGTGGGGAACATTCCCCGCCCGGTGTACAATGTGCAGGAGAGCGGCATCGTCGTCGTGAACATCTGGGTGGACAACTACGGCAACGTGGTCAGGGCCGTGCCGGGAGGCGACGGCACCACAGTATTGGACAAAAATCTCTCTGCAGCAGCCCGCAAGGCCGCCCTGGAGACGCACTTCAACATGAGTGCGGACGCTCCGGCCATGCAGGAGGGAACAATCACCTATTATTTTAACCTTAAGTAAAGAAATGGACCAGTTTACCAAAGAAGGTCGGAAACTTAGACCGCGGAAAACGGCGGGGCCGCGCCCCGCTTCCGAAAAAGTAGAGTACACGCCCGGCTCGCACCGCAGCGAGTCCGGCGAGCATCGCAACTATGGCGAGCATCGCAATTACGGTGAGCATCGCAATTATGGCGACCGTAAGCCGCACCCGTACGGTGGCAACCGTGACAGCAGCTACGGGAACCGGGACAACCATGGCTTCAGCGGCAACCGCGGCGGCTATGGCGCTTACCGCTCCGACGGCGACGAACACCGCCCGTACGGCGAAGGCCGCAGCAATTTCAACGACCACCGTTCCGGCGGCTACGGCGACCGCAAGCCGCATCCGTACGGAGAAGGCCGTCCCCAGCGCCCTTATGGCGAAGGCCGGAGCAACTTCGGCGAGCACCGCGGCGCCGGCCCGCGCAAGCCCTCGGGCGGACCGGGCCGTCCGAAAGGCGGCAAGATGCCGGGGTTCAAGCCCCATTTCACCCGCGAATCCACCGAGGGTATCAATCGCATGATCAGCCGCCGTCCCGTCGTGAACGGCAGCGAAAGCACGGAAGTACCGTATCCCGCTCCGATCCAGGACACCGTCCGCCTCAACAAATTCATCGCCAATTCGGGCGTCTGCTCCCGCCGGGAGGCCGACACCCTCATCCAGGCCGGTGTCGTGACCGTCAACGGCGAAGTGGTGACCGAGCTGGGCACCAAGGTGAACGTGTTCACCGACGACATCCGTTTCAACGGCGAGCGCCTCAAGGGCGAGGAGAAGGTCTACATCGTGATGAACAAGCCCAAGGGCTTCGTGACCACGGCCAGCGACCCCCACGCCGAGAAGACCGTCGTCGACCTCGTCAAGAACTGCCCCGCGCGCGTATATCCCGTGGGCCGGCTGGACAAGAACACGACCGGGGTGCTGATGCTGACCAACGACGGCGAGATCGCCGAACGCCTCACGCATCCCTCCTACGACAAGAAGAAGATTTACCAGGTGGCCCTCGACAAGCCCCTGAGCCAGGAGGACTACGACAAGATCATCGCGGGCATCGAGCTCAGCGACGGCGAAGTCAAGGCCGACGAGCTTGAATACATCGACGAGAAGGACCGTCGCAAGCTCGGTATCGAGATCCATTCCGGCAAGAACCGTATCGTGCGCCGCATTTTCGAGTCCCTCGGCTACAATGTCAAGGCCCTCGACCGCGTCTATTTCGCCGGTCTGACCAAGAAAGGCCTCAAAAAGGGCGAGTGGCGCTACCTCACCGAGGGCGAGACCAATATTTTGAAGATGGGGGCTTACGTATAATGGCGCACCGTTCGGGATTCGTTTGCATCATCGGCAACCCGAATGTCGGGAAATCCACGCTGATGAACGCACTGGTGGGTGAGAAGCTCTCCATCGTGACGGCCAAGGCGCAGACCACGCGCCACCGCATCATGGGCATCGTGAACGGGGAGGACTGGCAGATCGTGTATTCCGACACGCCGGGCATCCTCAAGCCCAGCTACCGCCTCCAGCAGAACATGATGAATTTCGTCGACGGCGCCATCGGTGACGCCGATGTCATCCTGTATGTCACGGACACGGTGGAGACGCCCGACAAGAACAGCGAATACGTGGAGAAGCTGTCCCGGGTGGAGTGCCCCGTGGTCGTGGTCGTCAACAAGATCGACATCAGCGACCAGGCGCGCGTGACGGCGCTTCTGGCATACTGGCAGGAAAAACTCCCCGCCGCGACCGTCATTCCGGCCTCGGCCCAGGAGAAATTCAACCTGGAGAGCATCCTGGCCGCCATCCTGGAGCGCCTCCCCGAGTGCCCGCCCTGGTATGACAAGGACGCCTTCACGGACAGGAACCTTCGCTTCTTCGCCTCGGAGATCATCCGGGAGAAGATCCTCCTCAACTACAAGGAGGAGATTCCCTACTGCTGCGAAGTAGGCATCGAGTCCTTCAAGGAAGGGGCGGAGCGCTATGACATCGGCGCGGTCATCTACGTGATGCGCGAATCCCAGAAAGGCATCATCATCGGGCGGCAGGGCGCCGCCCTCAAGAAAACAGGCACCCAGGCACGCATCGACATGGAAGACTTCTTCCAGAAGAAAGTCTTCCTGCAGATTTACGTGAAGGTCGATCCCGACTGGTGGGAAAGCAGGCGCGAACTGCGCAAATTCGGATACGAAGACTAAAACCCATGGAAGAAGAGAACATCATCACCGAAGAGATCATCGAAGACGACGACAAGGTCATTGACGAGGAAGGAGAAGCTTCCGGCCGCTTCGACAGGATGCTGGAAGCGGACGCCCGCAAGTTCAAACTCTCCGGCATGTTCAAGGACTGGTACCTGGACTATGCCTCCTACGTCATCCTGCACCGCGCCGTGCCGCACATCGTGGACGGCCTCAAGCCCGTGCAGCGGCGCGTGCTGCACGCCATGTACAAGATGGACGACGGCGCCTACACCAAGGTGGCCAACATCGTCGGCCAGGCCATGCAGTACCACCCGCACGGTGACCAGTCCATCCTCGGCGCCCTCGTCCAGCTGGGCCAGAAAGGCTTCACCGTGGACTGCCAGGGCAACTGGGGCAACATCTTCACCGGCGACTCCAACGCCGCCCCGCGATACATCGAGGCCCGGCTCAGCAAGTTCGCCAAGGAAGTGGTCTTCGACCCGAAAGTGACGCATTGGATGAATTCCTACGACGGCCGCAACCAGGAGCCGACCGAGCTCCCGGTACGTTTCCCGCTGCTGCTCGCGCAGGGCACGGAGGGCATCGGCGTGGGTCTCGCATCCAAGATTCTTCCGCACAATTTCAACGAGCTCCTCGACGCTTCCGTGGCCATCCTCGAGGGCAAGCCCTACGAGATCTACCCCGACTTCCCCACCGGGGGCTTCGCCGATTGCAGCAAGTATATGGCCGGCAGACGCGGCGGTTCCGTCAAGGTACGCGCCCGGATCGAGAAGATCGACAAGAACACCGTCGCCATCACGGAGATTCCCTACGGGAAATACACCAAGGACATCATCGACTCGGTCCTGCGGGCCAAGGACAAGGGCAAGATCAAGATCAAGAAGATCGAGGACATGACCACGGACAAGGTGAACATCCTCATCCACCTGCCCAACGACGTCTCCCCCGACAAGACCATCGACGCCCTGTACGCCTTCACGGACTGCGAAGTCAACATCGCGCCCAACGCCTGCGTGATCAAGGACAACAAGCCGCAGTTCCTGACGGTCCACGACATCCTCGAATACGGCACTTTCCACACCCGCGACCTGCTGCTCCAGGAGCTGCAGATCAAGCTGGACGAACTGGAAGCCGACTGGCATTACAGCTCGCTGGAGCGGATCTTTTTCGAGAACCGTATCTACAAGGTCCTCGAGCAGGACCAGCAGGACTGGGACAGCCAGATCCAGGACATTTTCACGCAGATGAAGATGTACCAGGACCTCTTCCGCCGGGAGATTGTCCCGGACGACATCCTCAAGCTCGTGGAGAAGCCGGTCCGCAAGATTTCCAAGTTCGACACCAAGGCCATCGACGAGAAGATCCTGGCCCTGGAGGGCCAGATGGCTGCCGTACGCGACGACATCGCGCACATTGACCGTTACACCATCGACTGGTTCAAGGCCCTGAAGAAGAAATACGGCAAGGACTACCCGCGCCGCACCGAGCTCACCGGCTTCGAATCCATCGCCGCCACCAAGGTCATCAACAACAACGCCAAGCTCCAGGCCAACCTGGCCGAAGGCTTCGTCGGCATCGGGCTCAAGCGCGACGACGGCGGCGAATTCGTATGCGATTGCTCCGACCTTTCCGAGATCATCGTCATCGGCCGCGACGGCAAGTACCGCATCACCAAGGTGGAGGACAAGGCCTTCTTCGGCAAGGACCTGCTGTACGTGGGCCTGTTCAACCGCGGCGACTCCCGGACCATCTACAACGTCATCTATCGCGAGGGCAAGAGCTCCGTCTATTACGCGAAACGCTTCGCCGTGACTTCCGTCACGCGCGACAAGGAATACGACATCACCACCGGCGAGCCCGGCTCGCAGATCGTCTGGTTCTCCGCCAACCACAACGGCGAGGCCGAGACCGTGCGCGTGGCGCTCCGGCCCAAGCCGAAGCTCAAGAAGACCAGCTTCGAGTACGATTTCTCCACCCTGGCCATCAAGAGCAAGACCGCCCGCGGCAACCTGGTCAGCAAGAACGCCATCCGGGGCATCACCCTCAAGAGCAAGGGCGTGAGCACGATCACCGGCAAGGACATCTGGTACGATACCGACATCCAGAAACTCAACGAAGACGGCCACGGACTCTGGCTCGGGCAGTTCAAGGACGACGACAAAGTACTGGCCGTTTTCAAGAACGGCACCTTCTATACCACTTCCTACGACCTGGTCAACCGCTACCAGGGAGACGTGCTGCTGATCGAGAAATTCGATCCGGACAAGACCTTCACCGCCCTCTACTGGGACGGCGCCGTGAAGAGTTTCTACGTCAAGCGCTTCTCCTTCGTACCCAGCGACAACACCCCGCTCAGCTTCATCTCCGACGCCCCGAAGTCGCACCTGGTGGATCTCAGCGGCGACGCGCATCCGCGCTACGAGATTGTCTGGAAGCTGTCCGACAAGGAGCCGGAGGCCGTCGTGGCCGAGGACTGGATCGGCAAGAAGGGCTTCGCCGCCAAGGGCAAGAAATGCGCCGAACGCGGCGAGGTCAAGAGCGTCCGCTTCATCGAGCCTCTTCCCGGCGAGCAGGAAGAGGCCCCTGTCATTCCGGTCGAAGAGCCGGAAGCCCCCGCCTCCCTTGACGACGTTCCGGACATCCCCGGCAACCTCCTTGAAGAGCCGACGCTCTTCTAGAATTCGCACAGAGATTCAAATGCAGGATCGGTAATCCGGGCGGAGTGGCAGGACAGCAAGACTACAGGATGATCTTCCGCATCGCGGCAGCGTCCGGTTCCTCGCCCGTCATCAGGGCGTAGCCGGTGACGGCCTGGGCCAGGAGCCAGGCGGAACCGGAGATATAGCCGGAGCGGCCCGCCAGGCAGGGATCCTTGTAGTTGGCTTCCAGCAGGTGGGCGCAGTCGATACGGTCGGCGCCCTCGACAAAGCGCGGCAGGGTGTAGATGACAACATCCGCCTGCACGCCCCCGGCCACTTCCGCATGGTGGTACAGGCGCGTGTCCAGCCCGAGGTCCTCGGCCGCGGCGAGTGCGGCCTTGCCGGCGCCGCCGAAGCCGATCACGGCGGCCGAGCGGCAGCCCAGCGGCTCCAGCAGCGATTTCACCCCGCGATAATCCGAATTGTACGCCCTCGTACCCTCCGGGGTCTTCACGACCAGGTTGGTCGCGCCGATCCGCTCGCACTCAGGGCTGCGCCAATCCACACGGGCGAAGGCATTCTCCTTGAACGGGGCCGTGACATTGATGGCCTTGCAACCTGCCAGGAAACGGGCCCAGGCCTCCTCGAAATCGGGCGTCTGGATGAGGTCATAGGGATATTTCCCGCCGTAGGCGGCGGTGAACAGCGCAGGGCTGAGCGAATGGGCGATGGGGTGCCCGATGAGACCGAATCTATCCATTTTGACGCTGTCTGACGGCTTCGAAGAGCAAAATGGCGGCCGAGACGGATACGTTCAGCGAGTCCAACGCGCCGAGCATCGGGATGCGGATGTGGGCGTCGGCCGCTTCGCGCCAGGCATCCGTCAGTCCGGTGGACTCCGTGCCCATCACAAGGGCGGTGCCGACGGTCATGTCGCAGTCGTAGTAGAGGGAGGAATCCTGCAGCTGTGCCGTCAGGATGCGGATGCCGCGCGCCTTCAGGAAGGCGATGGCGTCGGCCGAACAGCAAGCCACGCAAGGCACGGTGAACACGGCCCCCACGGAGGCCCGGATCAGGTTCGGGTTCCAGAGGTCCGTCAACGGATCGCAGACCAGCACCGCATCGGCCCCCGCCGCATCCGCGCTGCGCAACACCGCACCCAGATTGCCGGGCTTCTCCACGCTCTCCAGCACCACCACCAGCGGGTGCTCCGGCAAAGCCAGATCCTCCAGCCGCCGCTCCGGCGTCCGCACCTCCGCGATCACCCCTTCGGTCCCCTCCCGCATGGCAATCCTCGCGTAGACCTCAGGCGTCACTTCAAATACTTTCGTCTGCGACGCAGCGGAAGCGGCAGCAGCCTCGCCAGACCGTAGCCCCCCTCGGCTCCGTAAGAGGGAGGGGCCCGCTGGACAATGGTCTGACGGGGACGAGTTTGCTCGTGAACGGCAGTCATTGGCCAGTGGGAGGGGTCCGGCGCAGCCGGACGTCTGGCGAGGCTGGCTGCCGTGAAGCGAAGTGCAGACGAAGATGGAGTCGATGGTAAAGCCGGCGTCGATGCAATGCTGAAGTTCACGCTGGCCTTCGACCACAAAAAGACCGGCCTCGCGCCGCGCAGAGGATTTCTGCTGCAACGCGAGGAGCCGTTTGATCTTCGGATTCGAAGCGGAGGTGATGACTTCCGGCATGGTCGGAAATTATTCGGTCTGTTCCTTGTTTTCCTTCTTCAGTACCTTCTCAGGTCTCATCTGCGGGAAGAAAAGAACGTCCTGGATGGTGGTCTGGCCGGTCATGAACATCGTCAGGCGGTCGATCCCCATCCCGAGACCGGAGGTCGGCGGCATGCCGTACTCCAGCGCGCGGACAAAGTCCATATCGATATACATCGCCTCGTCGTCGCCCTTGCTCTTGAGCGCGGCCTGCTCCTCGAAACGCTCCAGCTGGTCGATCGGGTCGTTCAGCTCGGAGTATGCGTTCGCCAGCTCCTTGCCGCAGACGAAGAGCTCGAAGCGCTCGGTCAGCGCCGGATCGCTGCGGTGGCGCTTGGTCAGCGGCGACATCTCGACGGGATAGTCGATGATGAAGGTCGGCTGGATGAGCTTGTCCTCGCAGTAGGTGCCGAAGATGGCGTCGATCAGCTTGCCCTTGCCCATCGAAGGCTCGATCTCCACGTTGAGGCGCTTGCAGGTGGCGCGCAGCTCATCCTCGTCCATGCCCTTCACGTCCACGCCGGCGTACTCCCGGATGGCGTCGAGGATGGGCAGACGGCGGTAAGTCCCGCCGAAGTCCACTTCGTTCTCCCCGATCCGGACTTTCGTGGTGCCGTTGACGGCAAGCGAGATCTTCGCAAGCATGGTCTCGACGAACTTCATCATCCAGTTGTAGTCCTTGTAGGCCACGTAGATCTCCATGCAGGTGAACTCGGGATTGTGCGTCTTGTCCATGCCCTCGTTGCGGAAATCCTTGGCGAACTCATACACCCCGGCATAGCCGCCCACGATCAGGCGCTTGAGGTAAAGCTCGTTGGCAATACGCAGATAGAGCGGAATGTCGAGCGCATTGTGGTGCGTGATGAACGGACGCGCCGTGGCACCGCCCGGGATGCCCTGCAGGATGGGGGTCTCGACCTCCAGGCAGCCGGCGGCGTTGAAATATTCGCGCATCGTCGCGATGATCTTCGCGCGCTTGAAGAACACATCCTTGACCTGCGGGTTGACAATCAGGTCCACATAGCGCTGGCGGTAACGGAGCTCGGGATCCGTGAAGGCGTCGAAAACCTGCCCGTCCTGCTCCTTGACGATGGGCAGCACGCGCAGCGACTTGCTCAGCAGGGTGAGCTCCCGGGCGTGGACGCTCAGCTGGCCGGTCTGGGTGATGAAGGCGAAGCCCTTGATGCCCACGATGTCACCGATGTCCATAAGTTTCTTCCAGACGGTGTTGTACATCGTCTTGTCCTCGCCGGGACAGATCTCGTCACGCTTGACATAGATTTGGATGCGGCCGGTCTCGTCCTGGAGCTCGCCGAAGGAGGCGGCGCCCATGATGCGGCGGCTCATCAGGCGGCCGGCGATGCAGACGTCCTGCAGGTTGCCCTTCTCCGGGTCGAATTCCGCCAGGATCTGCGCCGCAGTGGCGTTCACGGGGTACTCGGCCGCCGGATACGGCTCGATCCCCAGGTCCCTCAGTTTTGCCAGCGATTCGCGGCGGATAAGTTCTTGTTCGCTATATTCTGCCATAATGAGCGCAAAGATACGAAAAAATCACAGGATTCGCCCGGTCTCCTCCCAGAGACGGCGTTGCAGGTCCGGATCGAGGTAGCGGGCGGGAATCTCCCGGGAACCCCTGCCGACGAAGTAGCGGAGCCGCCCGTCCGCCGAAAGGGCGCCCAGCGGCGGGACGGCCCCTTTCTCCGGCGACTTGATGAAGGGTCGGAACAGGACGTCCGCGAGCGGGTCGAACCAGCGCCCCATCGTGATGATGCCGGAATTCACAATACCGGGGTCGGCGAGGTTGACGCGCAGCCCGGGATAGCGGCGGGCAAGCTCCAGGGAGAAGTGCAGCAACGCCAGCTTGGATCGGGCATACGTGCCCAGCTGGGAGAAATCCTTCGCTTCGGGCCGGAGGGCCGCCTCGTCCACCTGCACGAAGCGGCAGGTCAGCGAGACCATGCTCACGACGCGGGCGTCCGGGGTCATGCGGGGCAGGAGCAGCTGCGTCAGCAGGAAAGGAGCGAAATAATTGACGCTGAAAGTGTTCTCCAGACCGTCTCCGGTCAGCGAATAGCCCCGGCTGATCACCCCGGCGTTATGGAAAAGCGCCTCCACCGGGCCGTCGCCGAGCTCCTGGGAGAAAGCCCGTACGGATGCGAGGGAAGTCAGGTCCAACACGCGGATGTCAATCCGGGCATCCGGCGTGGCGGCCAGGATCTCTGTCCGCAGCGCTTCCGCCTTGGCCACGTTGCGGCAGGCCATCACGACAGACTGGCCTTGCGCGGCAAGGGTGCGCGTCACGACGGCGCCGATGCCGCCTGTAGCTCCGGTTACGATGATCTTACCGGTCATATTCCATGCGGATGTTGTCCACCCAGAGGGTGTTGCCCGGCTCGCCGACAAATTCTTCGCAGCTGCCGGAGGACAGCTGCAGGATCGCATGGGTGACCGGGGCGTCCGCGTCCGCCCAGCCTTCCTCCAGGATGGGGACGCGCTTGCCCTTGCTGTTGACGGCATACAGTGACTTCTTCCCCTGGATGAGGCCCATGTAGGATTGGAATCCGGGCTGGCGGGAGGCGTCGCCGTACATGACCGGGATGCGATGGTCCTTCACCCAGCCGGACGAGCTCCTGCCGATGCGGAAGAAGGCTGTGCCCACGCGCTCCGCGTGAATGTTGCCATCCGCATCCTCCCAGCGGTGCTGGAGGATCAGCGAGACCTGGCAGGGGTCCTTCCCGGGGAGCTGCGTCACCCGCAGGGAACTGGCGCGGGTGAGCGTCCCGCTGGCCTGCAGGAAGGCTTTGTAGTCCAGCACGAGCGCGGCGGGGCGCTTCGTGAACGGGATGCCCCAGTCCATGTTGGCCAGCGGATTCTTGGTCCCGCGGATCGGCTCGAAGATTTTGCCCCAGTAGAGGGCGCCCGTGGCGAGTGCATTGACCTCCACGATGCCCGCGGCCTTGCACGACGTCAGGACGGTGCTGAGCTTGGCGCAGCGGCCGGTCGGACCGTCTTCCGGCACGACATTCACGCTGGTCTTGACGATGCCGGAGACCTTTGCATAGGCGTTGGAGGACGCCCAGATGGTCTTGGAATAATCGTAGGCGCGTTCGCCGTCATAGACGGCATCCGGACCGACGACATACAGGGTTCTCTCTTCGCCGCCCAGCACGCCCGACTCCTTGATGTGCCGGACGGTCCAATGTTCGAAATCCCCAAAGGGGACGGTCTCGTAGCGCTGGGCGGCCAGGGGTAGTGCGCCCGCCAGCAGCAGGCCGATTGCTATGCTTTGTATTTTTCCCATATTCTGGAGATGACAGGTCCCGGCAGCAGGGCGATGAGCGCCGGGAGCCAGACGTTCATGGACGAGGGCTGGATGAGGCGGCGGCGGTGGAACATGGCGCGCAGCGAGCGCCGGACCAGCCACTCGGGCGTGTGGATGAACCGGGTGCGGACACCGATGCGCATCCATTTCTCGTCGAGGTTGTACAGGGGCGTGGCGATGGCGGCGGGACAGACGGTCGTGACGCCCACCCCGTAGGGTTCCATCTCGTAGGAGAGGGAACGGCCGAAGCTCCGCAGATAGGCTTTGGTGGCGGAATAGACCGTGATCCCGGGCACGGGCAGGCGGGCAGCCATCGAGGAGACATTGAGGATGTAGCCGCTCCCCCGCTCCTTCATCCGGGCGCCGAAAAGCAGGCACAGCCGGGTGATGGTCGTAACGTGCAGGTGGATCATCGCCTGGACACGGTCCAGGTCCTCCGCCTGCAGTTCCTTGAAGAAAAACATGCCGGCATCGTTGACGATCACGTCCGGGACGAGGCCTTGCGCATCGCACCAGGCCACGAGTCCGTCAGCCGAGCGTTCCTGCGCGAGATCCTGGAAACGGGTGCGGACCGACACCGGACCGGACAGTTCCCGGGCAGTATCGGCGAGCGCCTGCTCCTGGTTGCTCACCAGCACCAGATCATAGCCCCGCGCAGCAAGCTGCCGGGCGAATTCCAGGCCCATGCCGGAACTGCCTCCCGTAATCAGTGCGACCATCGCTGTTCGGCTTTATCGATTTCCCGGCGCAGGTCGCGGGGCAGGTCCGCCATGCAGCGGTTGCACTTCATTTCGAGCGAATACATCCGCCCGATGCAGTAATTGGAGTGGCGGCAGCCGCTGCGCTCGATCTCCCCGCTGTGGAGCTTGTTGACAAAGTCCGTGTCGTGGACGAGCGCCCGCGCCATCTGCACGGCGTCGAAGCCGGCGTCCAGCACCTTTTCGATCGAGGCGCGCGAAACCATGCCGCCCACATAGACCAGCGGCAGTGTCACGGCGGCGCGGAAGACCTTGGCGTCCTCGAAGAAATAGGCATCCTCGTAGGGGACGGTCGGGATCATGATGTGCCCGCCCACGCGCACGAGGGCCTTGAGCCACCAGAATTTCCGCATGTCCATATAATGGGCAAGGGTGCGGATGGGCATCGCCCCGCGCATCACTTCCATCGGCGCCTTGCTGACAAAACCGGCCGAGAGCACGATGGCGTGCACGCCGAGGCGTTCCAATTCACGGGCCACCTCCAGGCACTCGTCCTGCTGCATGCCGCCCCTGAAGCCGTCGTGCATGTTCATTTTCACCAGTACGCCCATATCCGTGCCGGCGGCCTCCATGACACGGGTGATCACCTGCCGCATGAAGCGCATCCGGTTCTGGAGCGACCCGCCGTACGAGTCGTGCCGGTGGTTGGTGTAGGGCGAAAGGAACTGGCTGATCAGGTAGCCGTGTCCGGCGTGGATCTCCACGCAATCGAAGCCGGCTTCCCGCGCAAGGTCCACGGCGTGACCGAAGTCCTCCACCAGCGCGAGGATCTCGTCTTCGCGCAGCTTCCGGACGAAGGTCGGGGAATATAGGTTGAAGCCGCCGGAGGCGCCCACGGGGGTGCATCCGCAGGTGGCGCGGTGCGTCATGTTGCCGCAGTGGCCCAGCTGGATGGAGGCTTTGGCGCCTTCGGCATGGATGGCGTCGGTGATGCGCCTGAGATCCGGGACGATCTCTTCGCGCATCCACAGCTGTCCGTCGAAGGACAGGCCGCTCCGGTTGACGGAGGCATAAGCCAGCGTCGTCATGCCGACACCGCCCCGGGCCACGGCCACGTGGTAGTCCATCAAGTCCTGTGAAGGCCTGTTGCCATAGGCCATATTCTCAAAGGCGGCGGAACGGATGATCTTGTTGCGCAGCGTGACCGGCCCGATCTGTACGGGCTCGAAGATGGGAGACTCAATCATGTCGTCAGTAGATGAACGGGATGATACGTTTCACTTTCCGGGTGTCCAGCTCGCCGGGGAACTCCTGACAGTAATAATCGTAGATGCGCGCGGCGCGCGGCGCGAGGTTCGCAAAAGTCCACAGGGCAAAAATGGCGCCGGCCCAGGACCAGGTCAGGATGGCGAAGCCCACCCATTCGAGAAACTCCCCGAAGTAGTTGGCGCTCGTCACATAGCGGAACATGCCGTCCCGGGGCAGGTAGTGCGCCGTGTCGCCCGGCTTGCGCAGATGCCGGATGATGGAGTCGGACTGGATGTTGATGAACATGCCGCCGAGGAACAGCATCGTGCCGAGGATGAACGGCACGCTGCCCAGCCAGCTGGCCGGATAGGCGTCCGGGGGAGAAAGGTAGAAAATCCACCCGCCCTGCATGAAAGCGTTGAGCGTATTGAAAAGCACACCCATCAGGATGATGCTGAGCGGCATCCTGCTCTCGCCGCGGATCAGCAGGGGGAAGATGAAGGAACGATGGAAGTAGTGCAGCTCGAAGAGCAGCAGGAACACCAGCCGGACCGGATCCGTCCGGCGGTCGGAAAACCGCCAGAGCAGCAGCATCGCCACGAAGACGGGAGCTTCCATCAGCACCCAGCCGAGCCTGTTGCCCACGGAAGGACCCCATTTGGGGGTATAGAACTTCCCGTATCCGGCGCTGATGCGGAACAGGGCGGCAAATACGCCGCCGGCCAGGATGGCCATTCCGACCAGGAACCAGTTGAATGTTTGTTCAGATAACATAAACTGGGCAAAGTTATAAAGGATTCTCAAAAAATAATCATAAAATTGTATTATCTTTGTCTGATATGGCGAAAGAATGCAAGTGGATACGCAAGGAGCCGGCCGATCCCGCTAAAGTCGAACGGCTTGCGACGGAGGTCGGCATCGACAGGGTGCTCGCCGAACTGCTTGTCAAGCGGGGCGTCGAGACCTTCGAGCAGGCCCGTTCCTTCTTCCGCCCCTCGCTGGACGCCCTCCACGACCCTTTCCTGATGAAGGACATGGACAAGGCGGTGGAACGCCTGCACCGCGCCATCTCCGGCGGCGAGAAAATCCTCGTTTACGGCGACTACGACGTGGACGGCACCACGGCCGTCGCACTCGTTTACTCGTTCATCCGGCGTTTCACCGACCAGGTCGACTTCTACATCCCCGACCGCTACGACGAAGGCTACGGCGTGTCCTACAAGGGCATCGACTGGGCTGCGGACGGGGGGTTCAAACTCATCATCACGCTGGACTGCGGCATCAAGGCCATCGACAAGGTGGAGTACGCCCGCAGCAAGGGACTCGAGGTGATCATCTGCGACCACCACCTGCCGGAGGACTCCCTCCCGGCGGCCGTCGCCGTGCTGGACCCCAAGCGCGAGGACTGCGACTATCCCTTCGACGACCTGTCCGGCTGCGGCGTGGGCTTCAAGCTGGTGCAGGCCTATTCGCAGCGCTTCGGCGTCCCCTTCGAGACCCTGATCCCGCTGCTGGACCTGCTGGTCGTCAGCATTTCCTCCGACCTCGTAACAATGGTGGGCGAGAACCGCATCCTGGCGCATTTCGGCCTCAAACAGCTCAACGAGAACCCCTGCAAGGGCCTCGCGGCCATGATCACCCTCTCCAACCTGGAGCCGGGGCACATCTCCATCGACGACATCGTCTTCAAGATCGGCCCGCGCATCAATGCGGCGGGGCGCATGGAATCCGGCCGCCTGGCGGTCGAGCTGCTCAAGGCCACCGACGCCATGACGGCGATGCGCATCGGCGAGAAAATCAACGAGAACAACAACGAGCGCAAGAACATCGACCGCGAGATCACCCAGGAAGCCCTGGAAATGGTCCAGTCCGGCACCTGCCTCGCCCGCGACAACGCCACGATCGTCTATAACCCCAAGTGGAGCAAGGGCGTCGTAGGCATCGTCGCCTCCCGGCTCGTGGAGGCCTACTACAAGCCCACGGTCGTGCTGACCAAGTCAAACGGTTTCGTGACGGGATCCGCCCGCAGCATCGCGGGATTCGACCTGTACGAGGCCATCGAGAGCTGCGCCGACCTGCTGGAGAACTTCGGCGGGCATGTCTATGCCGCCGGCCTTACGCTCAAGGAGG
>CAJOMY010000031.1 GCA_905235775.1 uncultured Bacteroidales bacterium
TATACATACGCCACTGCACTTGAATATATGGAAGAAGGCTTTCTGGGTACCGGGAGAAGCCAGCTCCTGGATATCATCTATGATCAGGACGTCGATTCGGGAATAAAAACTCAGGAAGTCCGTCAGCCGGTTGCCTTGGGTGGCATCCATGAACTGAACCTTGAAACGCCCGGCAGGGACATAGAGCAGAACCAGCTCGGGATGCTGTTCCTTCGCCCGCTGGCGGGCCAGCTGCGCGGCGACCTCCATGGGAGGGAGCATGTGCATCACGTTGTCGTTCAGCGACGGGAAGACTTCCAGGGTGGCCTCGCGGTAGCGGGCGGCCACGACGTTGGCCTGGATCGCCTGGTTCAACGCTTCGGTCGGGAAGGTGCCCGCAGCGGTCATGGCCGCCTCGTAAAAGGTGCCGGCGGATCCGTTGCTGTTGTCGCCGCCGTTGCCCAGCAGGATGGCGCCCTGCTTGCGCATCGGGTCATAGCTGCTGCGCGGATTCTGGATGCGGCCGCCGTCATAATAGATCTTCAGTTCGCCCTGCTGGGCGTCTCCGCCCATCGAGCGCCAGTGGTGCGGCTCGCCGTCGGCCATGGCCGTGACGAAACGCCAGTCCACGGAATTCAGTCCGCGGCAGTATTTGTCGTTGGGGTCGGGGTTCACGCAGCCCACGAGGTTGTTCTCCTGGTCGGTCATGATCCAGGGGCCGTCCCCCTCGCCGTAGTACCAGCCCCGGGAGTTGCCGAAATAGGTGGTTTCCATCGTGCCGTCTCCGTCGTCGCGGCTGTCGGTCTCGGCGTTGCCGTAGTCGAAGCAGCAGCCCGAGTTGTAGTGCCGGCCGCTGAACACCCAGTACTGGCCCTCGGCCTGGTCGTCCACGGCCGTGCCGGTCGGGTCGTTGAGGCGCAGGCCCATGCCCGGCGCGATGAAGATGCCGTAGACCTTGTGGCCCATCAGATTTACCGGGGCCCAGTCGGCCACGGGGACGTTGTTGTAGCCGCCCATTGCGGGGCCGCTGAAGCCGCCGCGCGGGGCCTGGTAGAGGTGGTTGCCCTTGCCGGACTGATCATAGAGGACGGTGATCCAGCAGTACGTGTCCTGGCAGAACGCGTCCTGGGCGGCCGCATCGGCGTAGCCGCCGGGATTGTTCGCCGTGGCCTTGACCACGCCGATGTCCCGGGTCTTGCCGTCCGAGGCGCGCATCACCTGATACAGGGGACCGTCGTAGGCCGCGTACAGGGCCCGGGTGGTACTGTGGGCGGCCACGCAGGGCGCGCCGCCGCGTTCATAGACGTCGCACGGACCTTCCGGGCGCGGTAATGCCTTGCCGCCCGCCAGGTTGTTGCAGGCAATGGCGGCCCCGACAAGCAGGAGGCCGACGATTGCTCCGAAAAGAATTTTTTTCATGGGGTATGGGTTGAAATGAGATGAAATCCTAACGGTTCGGACGGCCGGGGGTGGGCTCGTCGCAGAGGCGGAAGTCTTCGCAGAGGACGTCCTTGTCGGCGCCGTCCGGGAAGCGGGCGATGCTGCGCCGGGCATCCTGGGCCAGCGACGGGTTGCGCGCCAGCATCCAGGCCGGGACGGGACCCGGGACGGGGACGAGGCAGCCTCCGCCGCGCTGGTTGCCTTCCATCACGGCCAGCTCGGGGCTGGTGATGGTGCCGTTGGCGCTGGAGTTGCTCTGCCGGGTGCCGTAGATGACGGCGTCCAGCACGGTGCCCGTGGCCGGGTCGAAGAGCGCCACGCTGCCCGCGCTCGCGGAGGGGGCGTAGCTCAGGTAGAGGCCCGGCGTCGGCGTCCAGCCTGCGCCCAGGGGTTGCAGGGCGTCGCCGCTGGTGTGCGCGAAGCGTGTGGCGGGCGTAAAGCTGATGCCCGTGCCCGGGCAGGAGACGTCCACCCCGGCGGCGTGGTCGCGCTGCAAGGGCTGCTCGAGCTCGACCAGGCCGGGATCATGCGGTCGCTCGCGTTCGCCGAACTGCCGCACGTACGGCTGCGCGACCACGAGGACCTGCTTCACGGTCACGATTTCCATCCGGTCGCCGGTGCTCACGGTCAGTACCGAACCCGGCTCCAGGTGCGCGGTGCCGACGATCCAGATCTGCGTATCTCCGGAACTGGCCGCTCGCGCGAGGTTGCTTTGCGTGGCGGGCGTGCCCACGGCCGTGACCGTCACTTCTTCATACTGGCCGCCCAGGTCGATGCCCATTTTGTCGCCCACGGCGAATCCGGCTACGGATGCAGCCGGGAGCGTGGTCGCACCGGCCGGGAAACTTAGCTTCGGGCCGGTCGAAATGGGACTGAAGACCGTCGTGGCGGGGGAGGCCGGCGCGGCGGGATCAACCTCCAGCAGGAGTTGCGCCCCGGCGGCCAGCTGCGTTCCGGCCGGGAAAGTGAGGGCCGTCACGGAAGCCCAGCCGCTGCGGCGGACCCGCACTTCCAGGCCGGACAGGTCCAAGCCGGCGTCTGCGGCGTTATAGAGTTCCACAAAGGAAGGGTTCAGCCCGATTTCGTTGATTTTCAGTCCGTCCACGCAGCGTATCCGGGTGGAGAGGGAGGCCTCTCCGCCAGTCCAGCGGGCCATCGCCCGCAGGGCGCCGGACGAGCGGGGAGCGGAGCAGCTGACTTCGTAGCGGAAAGTCGCTTCCCCGCCCGGCTCCAGGCTGCGCGGAGACTCGCCGGTCGGGCGCAGGCTCCAGCCGCCGGGCAGCGCGAAGTCCAGCCGGACGTCCGTGAGCGGCTCGTCGGTCACGTTCTGCAGCGTCAGTTCCAGCTCCTGGCTTTCGCCCGGCCGGAAGGAGGTCAGGCGCGACAGCGAGAGCGGATAGGGCTGGTAGCGGGCGGCCGCGATATTCGCCTGCACGGCGGCGATGGCCGCGTCGGTCGGATAGCCGACCGTCATCACGCCCTCGTAGAAGGTGCCGGCGGAGCCGTTCCCGTTGTCGCCGCCGTTGCCCAGCAGCATGCCGCCTTTCTTGTGCATCGGATAATAGGCGTCGCTGTCCGGGCTGCCGGGCCGCCGGCCGCTGTAGAATGTGGTCAGGTCAGGCGTGGTGGCATCCCCGCCGCGCAGGTCCCACTGGTCGCCCCCGCCGCCGTTCACATAGACGCTCACGAAGCGCCAGTCCGTGATGGACGGAACGTCGTTCTGCTTGGCGCCGTGGCCGGAAAACAGGCCGGATTCCATGTCGGCCATGATCCAGGGGCCTTCGCCGTTGCCGCGGCCCCAGGCCGTGGAGGTGCCGTAATAAGTGGTCTCCATCGTGCCCGTGCCCACGGCACGGCCGTTGGTGGAGGCGTTGCCGTAGTCGAAGCAGCAGCCGCTGTCGTAGTGCGTGCCGTCGATGACATAGTACATGCCCTCCGGCTCGTCGTCGATCGCCAGGCCGCGGGCGTTGTTGCAGCGGTAGCCCATGCCGGGCATGATGAAGACGCCGTAGACCTTGTGGCCGTCCAGCAGGACCGGGGCCATGTCGGCGAGGGCCGGGTTGTTGAAACCGCCCTTGTCAGGACCCAGGAAGGTCCCCGGAGGCGCGGGCAGCAGGTCGTTGCCCGTCCCGGACTGGTCGTAGATCACCGTGATGCGGCCTGTCGTCCCGTCGAGGAAGAGGTCCTGCGCCGCGGCGTCGGCATAACCTTCACGGGTGGCGAAAATATCCAGCACGGCCCCGTCGGAGTCGCGCTGCACCTGGTAGAGCGGCCCCCGGTAGCGGGAGTCCAGCAGGCGTGTGGTGCTGTGGGCGGTGACGCAGGGCGTACCCGCCTCCCGGTAGATGTCGCACGGACCCGCTTCCGGGCCGGAAGTGCAGCAGGCGGCCAGCAGGGCCCCCGCCGCCAGGAAAACAGTCTTTTTCATCAGCGGATGGGTTTGAGCCGCAGGATGCCGATGGCATTCTCCGGCAGGGTGAATTCAAAGTGGTCCGTCACGATGCCGAGGGTCCTGGTGTGCGGCACTACGGGCTCGGTGTACTTGACGCGGCGGCCGAAGCGGAAGGCCATATTCACCAGTCCGGGCCGCTCGCCTGCGCGGGGCCCGCCGGCGGTCGGCGGCGTGGCGTAGTCCGGGTGGCTGGAGTAGTAGTTCTGGCTGCCCTGATTCTTGACGGAGACATCGTGCGAGGACACGAACTCAAACGTGGCCTCATAGGCCGCTCCGCTGCCGGTCGTGACCGTGAGGACCTTGTCCACGGCCTCGGCGTTGACGATCTTGATGAAGATCTCGCCCGTCCGGGTGTCGATGGTCGGGGACGTGAACACTTTCTCGTCCGCGTCCTCGCCGTCCAGCACATCGGAGATCTCGAAGGCGCGGTCGCCCGCCACGGAGAAGAGCTGCTGGTACCAGTAGTTGCAGGAGCGCCACATCCCCCGGTTGTCGAACCAGATGAGGTTGGAGTCCCACTTGTTGAAGCCCTTCTTGCAGAAGAGCGGGGCGTAGGCCGCCATCACCACCATGTCGGAATTGCGCTCCAGGCCGGTCCAGTAGGCCGCCTCCGCCATCGCGGAAGAATAGGCGTTGTTGGCGCGGTTGTTGGCGAATTCGCCCACGAACACGCGGGTGGGCTTGCTGCGGTCGTAGGTGTGCCCCTCGGCGCCGCGCACCTGGCCGGGCTCGTAGCGGTCGCGGTGGGAGTAGAACCAGTCGTCGCCCTTGTAGTAGTGCTCATCCACGATGGTGTCGGGATACTTGGCGTCGATCTCGGCCATGTTGGCGTTGAACTCCCGGCCGGAATCGGCGGAGCCGGCCGTGGAGACGATGATGATTTCGGGGTGCTGCGCCTTGATGGCCTTGTACAGGATGTCGAAACGCTCCCAGAATTCCGGACCCTGGTTCTCGTTGCCGATGCCCAGGTACTTCAAGTTGAACGGGGCGGGGTGGCCCATTCGGGCGCGGCGGGCGCCCCACTCGGTGTCGGTGCCGCCGTTGCAGAATTCGATGAAGTCGAGCGCGTCCTTGACGAAAATGTCATGGAAGCGGTCGCGGTCGGCCTGCGTGTCCAGCGGCGCGATGTACTGGTGGCCGGCGAACTGGCAGGTGACGCCGTTGTTGAGCACCGGCAGCGGGGTGGCGCCGAGGCCCTCGGCCATCAGCAGGTACTCGTAGAAGCCGATGTACTGGGAGGTCCAGTAGCCCCAGTGGTTGCGGAAGCCCACGCGCTCCTCGCGCGGTCCGACGGAATTCTTCCAGAACACCTGCCCGAAGTAGTTCGTGCCCTCGGAGGCGCAGCCGCCGGGGAAACGCATGAAGGTGGGGTGCAGGGCCTCGAGCGCCTCCAGCAGATCCTTGCGGAAGGGACCGTACCGGCCGTCCTTCCAGAGCTCGGAGGCCTCCGGCACGAGGGTCACGAAGTCCAGCCAGAAAGTGCCCTTGCTGTCCGCCACGATGGCCAGGCGGCTGTCCACGGAGCGCTCCGCGGTCAGCGTGCCGGTGTATTGCTGCCATTGCTTGCCCAGCCGGGGGATGGTGATGACGTTGGAGTTGCGATTCCCTGCCGCATCCTCAAGATAGACGGAGATGGTGCCCTTGTAGTTCTTGCCCTGCAGGTACAGGCCGAGGTCGTAGCTGACCCCTTCCTTGGCGGGAATGGAGGCCGTCTGCGTGTTGTTGGAATAGAGCATGCCCGGGCCGCGCTTGTACTCGGCGATGCCATAGCCGTTGGCGGCGATACCGAAGCCGGCGCCGGGGTTCTTGATGTCGAAGCGCACGCTGTACTGCTTGTAGCGCAG
This sequence comes from uncultured Bacteroidales bacterium, assembly GCA_905235775.1. GTDB lineage: Bacteria > Bacteroidota > Bacteroidia > Bacteroidales > UBA932 > Cryptobacteroides. The sequence goes on from CAJOMY010000031.1 coordinate 5,716, forward strand.
CTCGTCGTCGTATTTGTCTTTCGGGTCGAAGTCATACCAGCGCCGGAGCTTGCCGACCAGCGGCTTGTCGTCCACGGCGCGGGCCTGCCCGACGGCGCCGTCCTTGCGGAGGACCGTCCAGCCGAAGAAGACCGTGTCGCTCTGCGAGAACTCATTGGCGCCCGGCGCGTCCGGCACGTTGTATGCCTGGAAGGAGTTGTTCTGGATCAGCTGGGCGCAGATGCCGCCGTCCACGCTCTGGTTGATGTCCTCGAAGAAGATGCCCGCCAGGGTGGGGCTGATGCGGATGCCGAGCCGGTCCGGCTGCAGGGAGAGGCTGCGCTTCTCGGGCTGCTTGAAGCCCTGGAGCTGAAGCATCTTGTCCGCCATGCGGTAGCCCATCAGGCGCATGCCCTCGGTGCTGAAGTGGAACTGGTCGCCCGTGCTCTCGCAACCCAGGGCGGAGATCACGTAGGCGTTGGGCATCACTTCCGGCAGGTGCGGCAGCACCACGTCGTTGAAGGCGGCGCAGACGCCGTCCTGCTCGGCATATTTCAGCTCGCCGGCCAGCAGGGGGATCTCGTCCGGGTTGAGGCCGAGATCGGCGCACAGGTCATCGTGGATCTTTTTCACGCGGCCGGGCCAGGCGGGGTCGTCCGGGTTGGACTCGCCCTGGTGCAGGAGCATGCCTTTGATGACGCCGTATTTCTGCGCCTCGCGGGCGGTTTCCATCAGGCGCCGGTAGGGATTCATCCCATATTCCTTCGCCATGTTGATGAGCCAACTGCGCGAGGGGTCGGCGGCTTCCATCGCCAGGTATTCCTCGCAGGCGTCCTTGTCCCAGAGCTCCAGCTTCGCGCCCGCCACGGAGACGTTGATCACCCCCACGCGGTACGGCTCGGGCAGCACTTCGATCATCTTGCGGCCGAAGAAGTCCACCGGACCCATGTTGTTGGTCTCGCGGCAGATCGGCGGCACGGCGGTGTACCAGTGGCCGCGCTCCCGCTGGAAACGCGGCATGTCCACAGCCGCCATGAACTGAAAGCGCGGATCGTTGAAGTCCTTGTCCTGCTCGGCCGGGCGGGCGCCCGCCTCCATGTTGGACTGGCCGAAGCAGAGATAGATGAAGAAATTGGGGTCGGGAGTCTGCGCCGGCAGGACGGTACAGAGTGCCGCGAACAGGAGTGTGGTCAGGATCTTTTTCATAACAGAGCAAATATAAGCAATAATGTTTAACTTTGTCCTCCGTCATGAAGAAACTCCTTTTTGTTCTGCTGGCCCTGTTGCCGGCCTTGAACACCCGGGCGCAGGCCCCGTTCGCGAAATACCTTGACCGGGTTGACTCCGCCCCGTTCGTCGTCGTCGACAAACAGGCGTTCAAGCTCACGCTCGTGAATGCGCAGGGCGCGCCCATCAAGGAATACGGCATCTCCTGTGCCGTCAACCCCGGTCCCAAGAAGGTCCGCGGCGACAACAAGACCCCGGAGGGGACTTTCAAGATCAACCAGCTGCTCAACGCCAAGGGCCTCTCGCACGACTTCAAGGATGGCAAGGGCCCCGTCAAGGACGCCTACGGCCCCTGGTTCCTGCGCCTGGACGTGCCGGGCTTCCGGGACATCGGCATCCATGGCACCCCCTTCCCGGAGAGCATCGGGACGCGCGCCACGGAAGGCTGCATCCGCATGCGCAACGAGGACATTCTCGACCTGAAGGCGCAGGTCAAGGTCGGCACCGTGGTGATCATCCTCCCGGATCCGGCATAGCGGCCGTTTTGTGTATTTATCTGATATTCAGCTAATTACAAAACTAACCGGGGTATTTTGCCCCCGGTTAGTTCCGTAATGAACAGAGCAGCAGATACTTACAAAAAACGCTTAACAAATCCGCGCCCTGTCCGTCTTTATATCGGAACAATAAACGAAAACCGACATGAACCTGAAAAAGTTTTTCCTGATTTTCGCCCTTCTGCTGCCGCTGACGGCATCCGCCGCCCGTCCCGCCCGGCGGGTGTCCCAGTCGGAACTCGCTTCCATCGTGACGGAGTTCCGCCAGTACGAGGGCGTCGAGGTGGTCCGCCTCGGCCGCCTGGGCACAATGGCCGTGAAGGGGATCCTGCGCCACGCGGATGCTGACGATCCTGACACGCGCGAACTCAGCCGGGCCCTGCGCGGCATCAAGGGCGTGACCATCCTGGAGTACGACGACGCTTCCGAGGAGGTCCGCGAGCGCCTGGTCCGCCGCATCGGACGGGCCGTCCGCCACGGCGAACTGCTGATGGAGGCCAAGGACGGCGGCTCCACCATGCAGGTCTTCGGTTTCGTGGACGAGTCCACGGGCACCGTCCGCGACTTCGTGCTGCACACGCCTGACAGCCACGCCCTGATCTGTCTCTTCGGCACCCTGCCGATGGAGGCGGTCGGCAAACTGATGGCCCAATGACGACCGGGCGCTTCCAGAACGACTGGCTCTCGCTCTCCGGCGACTTCTACCGCGTGGCCTATTACATCCTCGAGGATGAGGCCGAAGCGGAGGATGCCGTGCAGGAGCTGTTCCTGAAGCTCTGGAGCGGAAGGGAGGCGCTGGATGGGATCCGGAATCCCAAGGGATACGGTCTCCAGGTGCTGCGCAACCTCTGTCTGGACCGCATCCGGCGCAGCCGGAAAATGGAAACGCCTGCAGTGCTGCCCGAGCCCGAATGGCCCGGCCGCCAGGATGAGGCGGTGGACGAGAAGGAGCGCCTGGCCAAGGTCCTGGACGCCATCAAGTCCCTGCCTGAGCGGCAGCGCGAAGTCCTCACCCTCCGGACCCTCGACGGCCTCTCCTATGAAGAGATTTCCGCCCGGACCGGAATCAATTACCTCACCCTGCGCGTGTTGCTCTCGCAAGCGCGCCGCAAATTAAAAACTACCATCATATGAAAACCCTGGAAGAAATAGAGAACCTCAGCCTCGAAGAACTCGGGCAGAAAGCGACGGAACAGGCCGCCCCCGTCCCAGACGGACTGGAGCGCCGCCTCCGGCAGGCCCTCGCCGCCCGCGAGATCGCGGACGCCGCCCGGCCCCGCCCCGCCCGCTGGATCCCCTATGCCTCGCTCGCCGTGGTGGCTGCCGCAGCTGCCCTGGTGACCCTCCCGGGGCGCGGACCGAAGGACACCTTCGACGATCCGCGCCTGGCCTATGCCGAAGTGGAAAAGGCCTTCCAGACCATCTCCGACAAGATGTCGGTCGGCCGGCAGCTCGTCCGCGAAGCGGAACAGACCGCCGCCAAACCCTATCAAACCCTCACCAAGCTCCAATCGAAATGAAACGCATAGTCATCCTTTTCGCAGCCCTGCTGCTTACCGTGACCGCCTTTGCCCAGAACGGCAAGAGCCTCTACCAGAAGTACTCCGACGCGGAGAACGTCTCCGCCGTGTACATCTCCCCGGCCATGTTCCGCCTGATCGGCCAGCTCCCCGACATGGAAGTCGGGCAGAACAATGTCAACCTCACGCCCGTCATCCGTTCCCTGACGGGCCTGTATATCCTCAACAGCGAGAACGCCTCCATCAACGCTTCCCTGCGCAGCGACGCCGAGCGCTTCATCCAGTCCGGCAGGTACGAACTGCTGATGGAGGCCAAGGACGGCGGCGAGACGGTCCGGATGTACACCGTCGGCAACGAACGGACCATCGAGGGCTTCGTGCTGCTGACGGCCGAGCCCGACGAAGTGACCTTCATCTGCCTGGACGGCTCGATGCCCCGCAAAGAGTTTGAGTCGCTGATCGCAGATGAGATGCAGAAGTAGCCGAAATTGATTATATTTGTCCGTATGAAACGGACATTCCTCCTCCTGGCGGCGCTGGTACTCTCCGTATCCGCCGCCTTTGCACAATCCTGGGACGGCCTCGAGTGGGCCGTGGTCAACTCCTCTTCCAGTTTCCTGCGGCTGAAGCCGGACTACGAGTCCGGCAACGAGACGCAGGCCCTGATGGGCACGGTGCTGCGTGTCAAGGGCGCCGACCGCTACTGGCGTCTCGTGGACGCCCCGGACTATCCGGACGTCTGGGTGACGGAACTCAATCTCGCCTTCCTGGACGAAGCCGGCAAGGATGCCTGGATCGCCGCCCCGAAATACGTCTGTTCGGTCGAATACACGCACCTTTTCGCGGAGCCGTCCACCACGGCGGAGCGCGTGTGCGATTTCGTCGAGAACGACCTGGTCCGCCGGGGCACGGAGTCCCGCCGCGGCTGGGTGCAGGTCTTCCTGCCCTCCGGGCGGGAGTGCTGGGCGCGCGCCTATGAGGTGATGGACTTCGACGAATGGATCCGCATCCGCGAGGCCACCCGCGAGAATCTGCTCGCCACGGCCCGCCGCCTGCTCGGCACGCCCTACCTGTGGGGCGGCGCGAGCGTCAAGCATTTCGACTGCAGCGGATTCACGCAGTTCGTCTATCGCCAGGCGGGCATCGTGCTGCCGCGCAACGCCCGCGAGCAGATCCTCACCGGCGAGGAAATCCCCTACGATTTCGACCGGATGCTGCCCGGCGACCTGATCTTCTACGGTACGCCCGCGACGGCGACGAAGAAGATGGTGGTCGCGCATGTGGCGATGTACATCGGCGAGGGCCGGATCATCCACTCCTCGCAGCTGGTCCGCATCAACTCCCTGATCCCGGGCAGTCCCGATTACTATGAGCGCACCAACCCGCTGGGCGTGCGCCGCATCCTGGGCCACGTGGACACGGGGGAGGGCATCCGCAGCGTCGCCGCCCGCCCCTGGTACTATTAGCAAACACCAAAATAACCCATATGAAAAAGATCTTTCTTTTGCTGGCCGGCTGCCTGTTCTGCGCGGCGGCCTTCGCACAGGAGCCCGTGACCTTCACGGCCGAGCAGGACCACCGGAACATGCTGGACCAGCTGGGCATTCAATCCATCCGGCGCGGTTTTGACGCCGATCAGAGCAGCCCGTTCGCCGCCAACTACGACGAGAGCAAGGCCAATCCCTTCCCCGTGATTCCGGAGATCCTCCGGACGAAGGCCGGCAGGAAGGTGACCACCGCCCGGCAGTGGTGGGACGTCCGCCGCCCCGAGATCGTCGAGGACTTCGAGCGTGAGGTTTACGGCCGCGTGCCGAAGGACGTCCCCGCCGTGACCTGGACCGTCGAGGCCGAGGAAATCGAGTTCGTCGGCCGGATCCGGGCCAAGGCCAAGCAGCTCCGCGGCCACGTGGACAACTCCGCCTGCCCGTCGATCAACGTGGACATCAAGATGGTCGTCGTGACGCCCGCCGACGCCGAGGGGCCCGTGCCCCTGCTGATGATGTTCGGCGGGGCGAACATGCCGAATCCCGTCAAGCCCGGCGGGGACGACATGGCCCTCATCAACAAGGCGATCCGGCGCATGCTGGAGAACGATCCGGAGACGGCCGCCCTGATGAAGAAATATCCCGCCTGGCAGCCCTTCGAGCCCGCCAATCCCTTCGCGGCGTTCATGCGCCCGGCCCAGCAGGCGCCCGGCCAGGATCCGCCGTCCAACCAGCAGCTGCTCGCCGCCGGCTGGGGCTATGCCATGATCGATCCGGCCAGCATCCAGGCGGACAACGGCGCCGGCCTGACCCGTGGCATCATCGGCCTGGTGAACAAGGGCCAGCCACGCAAGCCGGACGACTGGGGAGCGCTGCGCGCCTGGGCCTGGGGCGCCGCCCGAGGCCTGGATTACCTGGAGACCGACCCGGACGTGGATGCGAAGCGTGTCGGCATCGAAGGCGTGTCCCGCTACGGCAAGGCCGCGCTGGTGACGCTCGCCTTCGAGGAGCGCTTCTACATGGGCCTCATCGGCTCTTCCGGCAAGGGCGGCGCCACGCTGCACCGCCGCATTTTCGGCGAGGGCCTGGAGAACCTCTCCAACGCCGGCGAGTACCACTGGATGGCCGGCAACTACATCAAGTACGACGCCGTCGAGTCCAGGACGGGCGCCTGGAACGCCGACATGCTGCCGGTGGACTCCCACGAGCTCATCGCGCTCTGCGCTCCGCGCCTCGTATTCATCAGCTACGGCATCCCCGAGCAGGGCGACGCCCTGTGGCTGGACCAGTACGGCAGCTGGCAGGCGACCGTGGCCGCCGGCGAGGTGTTCAAGCTGCTTGGCGCGAAGGACCTTGGCCTTTCCAACGACTACCGCAAAGAGCCCATGCCGCCGGTGCTGACCGGCCTGCTGGACGGCGAACTGGCCTGGCGCCAGCACGACGGCGGCCACACCGACGGCCCCAACATGAAGTACTTCATCGAGTGGGCCAGCGGCAAGATCCGGGCGGATAAAAAATAATTTTTGTATCTTTGTGCCGTTAAATTCGAAACGATATGAATCTCAGAGACATCAAAAAGGACATCGAGTATGTGTTGAGCGCCTTCGTGGAGGATTGCTCCGTGGTCGCCTGTGTGAACCCCAAGGTCACTGACGCCAACGTCAGCGAGCTGATGGAAGAGGCCATCGACCTCTATAACGAACTTCGCGACAAGGTGAACGGCCCGATCGAGGGCTCCAGGAAGGCCTATTACAACGAGCTCCGCAAGGAAGTGCTTTCCAGGACGGATGCTCTCTATGAGAAGCTCAGCGCCGCCGTCAAAGACGCGGTTAAATGAGAATCGCACACGTCCTGATATCAGTCGCGCTCCTGCTTTCCGTCGGGAGCGCGACTGCTGCTATCCCCCAGACCGGGGCGCAGAATACCATCACCCGGATATGCGCGCAGGAGCCCCTCCGGTCCGCGCTGGTGGGCGTGCTGGCCGTCCGGGCGGACGGCGACACGCTTGCCTGCGTCAACCACCGGCAGAAGCTGGTCCCCGCCTCGAACGTCAAGCTCCTGACCACCGGCCTGGCCCTGCATACGCTGGGCGCCGATTTCCGCTTCGAAACGCGGATCGGCTACACGGGCACGGTCGAGGACGGCGTCCTGAAGGGAGATGTTTACCTGATCGGCGGCGGAGACCCCACGACCGGTTCCCGCGCCGACTGCGCCGACAGCGTGACCCGGACTTTCGACGCCTGGACGGCGCTGCTCGCCGATGCAGGCATCCGGCACATCGAAGGCCGGATTCTCGGCGATCCGCGCTTCTTCGGCGATGTCACGCCGCAGAACCTCGGCTGGGCCTTCGACGACCTGGGCACCTACTACGGCGCGGCGCCGACGGGCCTCAATTTCTTCGAGAACGCACAGAACTTCTACATCACGCCCGGGGCTTCCGGCGCGGCGCCGGACTTCCGCGTAAGACAACTCTTCAACGACCGGTTTTGACTATTACTGTCCAAGTGCTGTTGTCGCGAAACTGGGAAATGAAGTCAGAAAGGCATGTGAATCATCCATTTCAGACAGCCAGAACTATTTGAATGAGTTCGGACGAAAATATAGGACAACCATCGCAAATGGCAAGTTCGGATTGAAACTTTACGGACCAATGGATGTCACAGAGCTTCTGTTCGGAGGAGGTGCGGTTGATCCAAGCGGATACTATCAGAAAAGAAAAACCTCATTCACAAATGGACTTAATTCCATTTCATGTACAGTGAAAAGCAGAAATGACCAGGATTACAGCAATCCATTCATTCCACCGGAGCTCAACCTTTCCAAAGAGGATATGCAACGACTCATCATTGCCACTCAACTAGCTATTCCTGATACAAGTGTTTCGTATCTGAAAGGGAGGCCCGAAAGCTATGACCACTCACCAAAATCACAGACTCGCGTGACAGATATTGAGGACAGGTACCCTGCTGACAGAGTCAATTAGTCAATGAATGCAATTCCACCACAGAGTTCGTCAAACTGGATTTCAAGGTCCTTCTGCGCTTCAACATTGGCCAAGGCATTCTGGTATTGGATATTCACATTGTCCAGTCTTGTATGAAGTCCTCTGATCGTCGATCCGAACTGCTGGAGTCGTTTTATTTTGTCTTCCGTCATTGACGACACCTTGGCAAGCCCTGACTTCTGATAATCCTGAAGACCCGCAAAACGATCTCTCTCGCTTTGGGATTTGAGTCCGATAAACCTTCTGATGTCAGCTATCTTGTTTTGCAATTCAGTTGCACTAATATGCAATCCGGTTTCCTCTTGTATGTTCGATGAAAGCAGAGCTGCAGCCTCTTCTGACAACAGCTCCTGCCGAGCAATGGAGTACCTGATTCCCTCAATCTTGTCGTCATAAAAACTTCGGGTTTTTGCCATCATCCTGTGATAGATGGCTGAATTGCTGTCGTTCAACTCAATCTTTGTTGCATTGACATATTCCACAAACCTCTTTTTACAGAGATCAAGTGCTTGATCGATGTGGCTGGAATCTAACGGTGCAATCCTTGCACTGAGGTTTGTCACCTGATGCCCGTTGAACAGTGCCTGTGCGATGAATCTTTCTCCTTCCAGCGGGGTTTTGACCAGAAGGTCCTCCGGGGATGCTACGCAGTATACAATCTCATTCTTCCTTTTCAATCCAGTGCATTTGAATGATCCTATATAGAAAACATATGCGCCCTTATCAAACGCTACCCCATCTATTGAATTGCGTGGAACATTGAGCGCAAAGCATCTTGAGAA
>CAJOMY010000032.1:0-581 GCA_905235775.1 uncultured Bacteroidales bacterium
GTCGATGATCTCCTGTTCGAGGGCGAGTGTCTCCGGGCTGTCGGGGACGGGGACGAGGTTCGGCATGGCGCAGACGGTGGTGTAGCCGCCGTGCGCCGCCGCCAGCGAACCGGTGCGGATCGTTTCCTTATAACTTTGTCCGGGTTCCCGGAAATGGACGTGGATGTCGGTGAAGCCTTCGCTGACCAGCTTGCCGCTGCAGTCGAGCACCTGTGCGCCGGAGGCTTCGATGATGTCGGGGCCGATGGCGGCGATGCGGCCGTCCCGGATGAGCAGGTCGGCTTTCCGGCGGCCGGCGGCATCGATGAGGATGCCGTTTTTGAGGAGGAGGGAAGACATGTGCAATCGATTAATAACCAGGGCCGTTGATCCATTTGGGCTTGTCGTAGTCGCCGACCTGCGCATAGGGGAGACGCTCGTCGAGCCATTCCTGGTCGGTCCAGACGCTGTCGGCGCGGTCGATGTAGAGGATGCCGTCCAGGTGGTCTGCCTCATGCTGGAAGATGATGGCGGTGAAGCCGTGGATCTCCTCCTGCCGCGGCTCGAGGGTCTCCGGGTCGGTCCAGGCGATCACGGCACCC
>CAJOMY010000032.1:589-15832 GCA_905235775.1 uncultured Bacteroidales bacterium
ACGGCACCCTCCCGGCGCGGGACGATGCCCCGCCTGCCGGGGATGGACAGGCAGCCTTCGCGGCCCTGGACCGTGTCGCCCAGGAGCTCCACGATGCGGAGGTTGGGGTAGATCTCGAAGGGCTCGCTTTCCTTGTCGAGCCGCTGGACGGCGACGACGCGGCGGTGAATGCCCACCTGGGGCGCAGCGATGCCCACGCCGCCCTGCTGGGGGGCCTGGACCGTGTTGAGCATTTTCCGCGTGAGCATCTCGAAGAGGTCGCTGCGGAGCTCCTCGTCGGAGAGGTCCTTGCAGGGCTGGCGCAGATCGAGGCTGTCGCGGTAGTCGTCGGTCACATAGACGTACATCACGTCCCGGTTCATCGTGATGACGGTGCGCTCCCACACCTCGAAGGGGCCCCGGTCCTGGCTGCATCCCGCGAGCGAGGCGGCCAGCGCGGTCAGCGCCAGCAGGCCCTGGAAATAAATCAGATTCTTACACATCATACCGCAAAAATAGCAAAATAAATCAATCCACGCGTCCCTTCTTCCCACCCGCCGCCGGCGAACTGTTCTCAGGACTTGCAAGTACCATCGTGTTGACTATCAGCTCAACACAAAAATTAACCCGCTTAGTATCAAACAGGTTAGTTTTCGTAAAGCCAAGTCATTCAATATCTTACTAATTGCAAGCGACGCACATTCGAAAGAGGCAGACATTCCCCGGCGGCGGAAGAGCGGAGCAGGAATTGGTTTTCCGGCAAACCTGTCCGGAAAATAATTCCTGTCCGCCCCGTCACGGCACCCCAGAAATCATAGATTTCCGGAGACCCCGCGAGGAAGACCCGCCGCCGTCTGGAAGACCCGCCGCCGGCGAACTGCTGACCCGGCAAGCAGTGCCGCACGCAAAACCGTAGCCGCCCGCGGCTCCGTGAGCGGGAGGGATAGCCCCGTAGGGGCGTAGTTTTTGCGGCGGGCAGCTGGCCTGCCGGAGCACTTCGCCGGAGAACAAAGATTCTTCGCTATCGCTGAGAATGACAGCCATTCGCTGCACAAGCCCTGCCGCGGGGAACGGATCGGGAGCGCCCGGTGATTGCAGCGGCGCTTGAAAGTTTTCAACAGGTCGCCCCTGCAAATTGTCGAAAACTTGTCTTGCAAGGAGCGCAGGAATATTGTAATTTTGCATATTGGTTAGTTTGCATATGAAAGTCAGTATTATCATGGGATCCAAGAGCGACTGGGAGGTGATGTCAGCCGCTTGCGAGACCCTCGAAGCTTTCGGGGTCCCGTACGAAAAAAAAGTCATCAGCGCGCATCGCACTCCTCAGTTTTTCTGTGACTACATGGCCACCGCTCGCGACCGCGGGGTGGGCATTGTGATTGCCGGCGCCGGCGGCGCCGCCCACCTGCCCGGCATGGCGGCCGCCCTCACGTCGCTCCCCGTGATCGGCGTTCCGATCCGGAGCAAGGCGCTGGGCGGGCTGGATTCCCTGCTGTCGATCGTCCAGATGCCTTCCGGCATCCCCGTCGCGACGATGGCGATCGACGGGGCGAAGAATGCCGCCCTCTACGCCGTCGCCGTCCTGGCTCTCCAGGATGCCGCTCTGGCGGCCAGGCTGGAGGATTTTCGGAAGAATCAGGCAGAAAAGGTCCTTCAAACCGAGATATAGATTATGAATGCACACCGCATCTTCGTAGAAAAGTGTTCGGAGTTCCAGGTTGAGGCGCAGAGCCTCCGCAACGAGTTCAACGAAAACCTTTCTCTCTCGCTGCGTTCCCTGCGGCTCCTGAACGTTTATGACCTGTTCGGATTTTCAGATGAACTGCTTGAAAAATGCCGTTATACCGTCTTCGGCGAGGTGGTGACCGACACCGTGACGGATGACTGCCCGCTCGAGGGCAAGAAATACCTGGCCGTCGAATACATCCCCGGACAGTTCGACCAGCGGGCCTCCTCGGCCCTGGACTGCGTCCACCTGATCGACCCGGCGGCCGACGTGCAGATCCGCTCTTCGCGCCTGCTCATTTTCGACGATGACCTCCCCGACGATGCGCTCGCCGCCATCCGCCATTACTTCATCAATGCGGTGGAGTCCAGGCCCAAGGACCTGGGCCGCCTGCTTCCGGAAGGCAAGGCGGAGGTGAAGCCGCTCGCCTCGCTGGCGGGTTTCACGAAGATGCAGCCCGCGGAATACGCCGCCTTCTGCAAGTCGTGGGGCCTGGCGATGAACACCGACGACCTCGCCGAGGTGGTGCGCTATTTCACGCAGGAGGGCCGCGACCCGTCGGAGACGGAGCTGCGCATCCTCGATACTTACTGGAGCGACCACTGCCGCCATACGACCTTCACCACCGAGCTGACGGACGTCCGCGTGGACGATTCTTTCGCCCGGGAGGAGATCGAGGCGGAATACCGCGAATTCCTGGCCGTCCGGAAAGAACTGGGCCGCGAGCAGAAGAGCCTCTGCCTGATGGAACTGGCCACGATCGGTGCGCGCGTGCTGCGCCGGCGCGGCCTGCTGGAAGACCTGGAGCAGAGCGAAGAGAACAACGCCTGCAGCATCTTCGTGGACGTGGAGGTGGACGGCAAGCCGGAAAAATGGCTCCTGCAGTTCAAGAACGAGACCCACAACCACCCGACGGAGATCGAGCCGTTCGGCGGTGCCGCGACCTGCCTGGGCGGCGCAATCCGCGATCCGCTCTCGGGCCGCGCCTATGTCTATCAGGCGATGCGCGTGACGGGGGCCGGTGACATCAACGCCGCCGTCAGGGACACCCTGCCGGGCAAGCTCCCGCAGCGCATGATCAGCCGCAAGGCCGCCGCCGGCTACTCCAGCTATGGCAACCAGATCGGCCTCGCCACGACGCACGTGCGGGAGATTTATCATCCCGGCTACACGGCCAAGCGCCTCGAAGTGGGCGCGGTCGTGGGTGCGGTCAAGGCGGAGAACGTCCGCCGCGAAAGCCCCGCTCCGGGCGACGTCATCCTGATGCTGGGCGGCCGGACGGGCCGCGACGGCATCGGAGGCGCCACCGGCTCCTCCAAGGAACATACCGAATCCTCGATCGAGACCTGCGGCAGCGAGGTCCAGAAGGGCAACGCCCCCGAGGAGCGCAAGCTCCAGCGGCTTTTCCGCCGTCCGGAGGTGACGCGCCTGATCAAGAAATCCAACGACTTCGGCGCCGGCGGCGTGAGCGTCGCCATCGGCGAACTGGCCCCCGGCCTGGACATCTATCTGGACCGCGTGCCGACCAAATACAGCGGACTGAACGCCACGGAACTCGCCATCAGCGAGTCCCAGGAGCGGATGGCCGTGGTCGTCGAAGCGAAGGACCGCGCGGCTTTCGAGGCGCTCTGCGCCAGCGAGAACGTCGAAGTGACGCACGTCGCCGACGTGACCGGCCGCGGCCGGATGCGCATGAGCTTCCACGGACAGACGGTGGCCGACCTGTCCCGCGAATTCATCGACAGCGCCGGCGCGAAACACTATGCGAAGGCGGTGATCGGTGCGGTTGAGGACATAGACCCCTTCCGGCGCGAGCCGGCGGGCGCCACCTTGAAAGAAAAGATGGTCGCGACCCTGTCCGACCCCAATGTGGCTTCGCAGAAGGGGCTCGTGGAGATGTTCGACGCCACCATCGGCCGCAGCACGGTGCTGATGCCCTACGGCGGGGCCCTGCAGGCCACCGAGACGCAGGTGTCCGTGCAGAAATTGCCCGCCGACGGCTATACCGACACGGCCAGCATGATGGCTTTCGGCTATGACCCGTTCCTGTCCGGCTGGAGCCCCTATCACGGCGCGGCCTATGCCGTCGTGGATGCCTGCGCCAAAGTGTCTGCCGCAGGCGGAGATTTCTCGCGGATGCGCTTCTCCTACCAGGAGTACTTCGAACGCATGACGACGGACCCGCACAGCTGGGGCAAGCCGCTTTCGGCGTTGCTCGGCGCCCTGAAGATGCAGCTCGCCCTCGGCCTGCCGTCCATCGGCGGCAAGGACTCGATGAGCGGCACCTTTGAGCATATCAGCGTGCCGCCCACCCTGATCGCCTTCGGCGTGACGACGGTGGATGCACGGCGCGTCATCTCCCCGGAGCTGAAATGGGAGGGCAACAAGCTCTATCTCATCAAGCATACCCCGCTGCCCAACCGCATGCCGGACACGGAGCAGCTGAAAGCCAACTGGGACTTCGTACACCGGCAGATCGCCGCGGGCAACATCGTGTCCGCCTGGGCCCTGGGCCGCGGCGGTGTGGCGGAAGGCCTCGCCAAGATGGCCTTCGGCAACCTCTTCGGCGTGGATGTGCAGCTTTCCGAACGGGAGCTTTTCGACCTGGGTTACGGCTCCATCCTGGTGGAGAGCGAGGGCGCGCTCGATTTCCCGCAGGCCCTGCTGCTCGGCCAGGTGACCCCCGGCGAGGACGGCCTGTTGCGCATCAACGGTGAGCGTATCTCCATCGACCGCCTGCTGGAGGCCAATGCCGGGAAATATGGCAAAGTCTATCCTGCAAAGGTCCCTGCGCGGCACGCTGACCTGCCGGGCTTCGCCCGCAAGCCGGCCTGTCCGCCTGAGCGAAGCGATGAATCTGCCCCGCGCTGGACCGGCGCCCCGGTGGACAGGCCCCTCGTGTACATTCCGGTCTTCCCGGGCACCAACTGCGACTACGACACGGCCAAGGCCTTCCGCCGCGCGGGTGCCGACGTGGCGTTCGGTGTGTTCCGCAACCTCTCGGGCGAGGACGTCCTGCGCTCCATCGACGAGATGGCCCGCGCCATCGACGGCTGCCAGATCCTGATGCTGGCGGGCGGATTCTCCGCCGGCGACGAACCGGACGGAAGCGGAAAATTCATCGCCAACGTGCTGGGCAACGCCCGTGTGGCCGCGTCCATCGAGGCCCTGCTGGAGCGCGGCGGCCTGATCCTGGGCATCTGCAACGGCTTCCAGGCGCTCGTCAAGAGCGGCCTGCTGCCGTATGGTCATCCCGGCACGGTCACGCACGAGAGCCCGACCCTGTTCCGCAACGACATCAACCGCCACATCTCCCAGATGGCGACCACGCGCGTGGCCACGACCCGCTCGCCCTGGCTCGCCGGGATGTCCGTGGGCGACCTGCACACCGTCGCCGTCAGCCATGGCGAGGGCAAGTTCATGGTCTCCGAGTCCCTGGCCCGGGAGCTTTTCGCCCGGGGACAGGTGGCCTTCCAGTACGTGGATCCCTTCTCCGAGGAAGTGACGATGGAGGCGCCGTACAATCCGAACGGCTCCTGTTACGCCATCGAGGGCATCATCAGCCCGAACGGGCAGATTCTCGGCAAGATGGGCCACACGGAGCGCTGGGAGCCCAACGTCTTCAAGAACATTGAGGAGGAGCTCTATCAGCCGCTCTTCGACAACGCCGTGAAGTATTTCAAGAACAACCGATAGCATTTCTGTATTACCATGAAAAAAGGTGCACTGATCTTTGAAGGGAACGAGAAGCAGGTCTTCGCGACCGACCATCCCGACAAAGTGATTTTCCGTTACAAGGACGTGACGGTGGCCTACAACAATGTCAAGCGGGCCCGTTTTATCGGGAAGGGCGCCCTGAACAACCAGATTTCCGCCATCCTGCTGGACTATCTGAACCGGAACGGCGTGGAGACGCATTTCATCAGCCTGCTGAGCGACCAGGAGCAGCTCTGCCGCAAGATTGAGATCATCCCCCTGCAGGTGGTGGTGCACAACCGCATCGCCGGCTCGCTGGCTTATCGGCTGGGCGTGCCGGAAGGATTCCGCCATGCCAATACCATCGTGGACCTTCGTTACAACAATGATGACCTGGACGATCCGATCATCAACCGCGACCACGCCGTCGCCCTCGGGCTGGCCACCTACCAGGAGCTGGACGGAATGTACGACTGCGCCCGCCGGGTGAACAGCCTGCTCAAACCGTTCTTCCACCAGGCCGGCATCGAACTGGTGGACATGAAGATCGAGTTCGGCCGTGCTTCCGACACCGGGGCTCTCATCATTTCCGACGAGATCAGTCCGGACACCTGCCGCCTCTGGGACGAGGCCACGGGCGAGCGCATGGACAAGGACCGTTTCCGCCTGGACTTGAGCCGCGTCGTCGAGAGCTATTCCAATGTGTTGAAACGTTTGAAACAAGTAACTGAGCAATAAGTATATGGGCGTTCTTGCTGTATATGGCGTGCCGAGCGCATCGACCTATATCTATTACGGACTGCACAACCTCCAGCACCGCGGCCAGGAGGGCGGCGGCATCATCACCTTCGACTCGAAGGGCGAGAGCCACCGCTATCGCGGACAAGGCCTGCTGAGCGAGATATTCACCAACGACGGGCTGAACCACCTGCCCGGCAAGATCGGCATCGGCAGCGTCAAGTATGCCAACGCCTCCAAGGGCGGTCTGGACAACGTCGAGCCGTTGTTTTTCCGTCACCACAGCGGCGATTTCGCCATCGCGGGGGAGGGCAACCTCATCAACGCCCGCCAGGTGGCGGCCTACCTCGAGCGGCACGGCTCCATCTTCCAGACGGGCACGGACAGCGAGCTGCTGGCCAACCTGATCAAGAAGGGCCGGAACAACGAGGACAGGATCCAAACCATCGTCCGGGCGCTGAATATGATCGAGGGTGGTTTCACCTTCGTGATCATGACCCGGAACCGCATCTACGCCGCCCGTGACAAGTACGGCATCAAACCCCTCTGCATCGGCAAGTTGAGCGACGGCTACGTGGTCAGCAGCGAGTCCTGCGCCTTTGAAATCATGGGCGCCCAGTTCATCCGTGACGTGCAGCCGGGCGAGATCGTGAGCCTGGACGGCCACGGGCTGCGGAGCACCACCTATTCGCACTTCAACCGCCACCGGATGTGCGCGATGGAATACATCTATTTCGCGCGTCCCGACAGCGACATCGACGGCTGCAACGTCCACGCTTACCGCAAGGAAGCCGGCCGGCGCCTCTACCGGGAGAATCCGGTGGAAGCGGATATCGTCGTCGGCGTGCCCGAGTCCAGTCTCAGCGCCGCGATGGGCTTTGCGGAAGAGAGCGGCATCCCCTATGAGATGGGCCTCGTCAAGCACAAATACGTGGGCCGCACCTTCATCCAGCCGGTGCAGTCGCTCCGCGAACTGGGCGTGAAGATGAAACTCTCGCCGGTGCGGAGCATCGTCGCCGGCAAGCGGGTGGTGCTGGTGGACGACTCCATCGTCCGCGGCACGACTTCGCTCAAGATCGTGAAGATGCTGCGCGAGGCCGGGGCCACGGAAGTGCACGTGCGCATCGCCAGCCCGATGATGAAGTACACCTGCCACTACGGCGTGGATACCTCCACCCCGGAGGAACTGCTCTGCTCGCACCGGACGCTGGAGGAGGCCTGTAAGGTCCTGGGCGCCGATTCGCTGGGCTACCTCAGTCCCGAATCCACCCGGGATTCGTGTTTTGGCTGCGCGGATCCCTGCCAGGCGTGTTTCACGGGCGAGTATCCGACACTCCTGTATGAAGAAATGATAGAAAACGACTAAAGAGATATGGCACAATCTTACGAAAAAGCAGGCGTGAACCTGGAGGCGGGCTACGAAGTGGTCCGTCGCATCAAGCAACACGTCGCCTCCACCGCCCGGCCGGGCTCCATGGGGGGCATCGGATCCTTCGGCGGTATGTTCGACCTCGCGTCGCTCGGCTACCGGGAGCCGGTCCTGGTGAGCGGCACCGACGGCGTGGGCACCAAGCTCAAAATCGCTTTTGCGATGGACAAGCACGACACCATCGGCATCGATGCCGTGGCCATGTGCGTCAACGACGTCCTCGCACAGGGTGCCGAGCCCCTCTTCTTCCTGGACTACGTGGCCCTGGGCCACAATGTCCCCGAGAAGGTGGAGGCCATCGTGGCCGGCGTGGCCGAAGGATGCCGCCAGACCGGCTGTGCGCTGGTGGGCGGCGAGACCGCGGAGATGCCCGGCATGTACGGGGACGGCGAGTACGACATCGCCGGTTTCACGACGGGTGTCGTGGAGAAGAGCAAACTCATCGACGGCTCCAAGGTGAAGGTGGGCGACGTCCTCGTGGGCATCGCCTCCAGCGGTGTGCACTCCAACGGCTTCAGCCTCGTGCGCAAGATTGTCGCGGACGGCAGCCATCACTACTCCGAGCCGGTGCCCGAATTCGGCGGCCGTACGCTCGGCGAGGTCCTGCTGACCCCGACACGCATCTATGTCCGGCAGGTGCTCGACGTCATCCGTCACTGCGACGTGCACGGGGTGGCGCACATCACCGGCGGCGGCTTCGACGAGAACATCCCCCGCGTGCTGCATGAAGGCCAGGGCCTGGAGATCCGCGAGGGCAGCTGGGAGATCCTGCCGGTCTTCCGGGTGCTGGAGAAGTGGGGCGGCGTGCCGCACCGCGAGATGTTCAACATCTTCAACATGGGTATCGGCATGGTGCTGGTCCTGGACGCTTCCGAGGCGCAGCAGGCGATCGGCATCCTCGCCTCGCACGGCGAGAAAGCTTCCGTCATCGGCCGGGTCACGGACCGTCCCGGCGTGGATATCTGCATGTCATTCTGAACGAAGTGAAGAATTTGAAGATGAAACGATTGGCAGTATTCGCCAGCGGCTCCGGCACCAATTTTGAGGCCATCGCCCAGGCTTGCGCCGACGGGCGGCTGGACGCGGAAGTGGCGCTGATGGTCTGCGACCAACCCGGTGCGGCCGTGGTGGCGCGCGCGGAGCGTTTCGGTGTCCCGTCCTTCGTGGCATCGCCCCGGGAGATGGGCGGCAAGGCCGCTTTCGAGCGGGAGGCTGCCCGCCGCATGGATGCGGCCGGGATCGACCTCGTCTGCCTGGCGGGCTACATGCGCATCCTCTCGGACGTGATGCTGGACGCCTATGGCGGGCGCATCATCAACATCCATCCCTCGTTGCTGCCGGCCTTCAAGGGCGCTCATGCCGTGGAGGATGCGGTAGCCTACGGCGTCAAGGTCTACGGCATCAGCATCCATTGGGTGAATGCCGAGCTGGACGGCGGGAAGATCATCGCCCAGCGCGCCTTCGAATACGACGGGAACGACCCCGCGGAGGTGCACCGCATCGGACAGAAGATCGAACATGCATTATATGTAGAAACCATACAGAAATTATTGAAAGAGCTATGAGAGCGTTAGTCAGTGTAAGTGACAAGACGGGCCTCGTGCCGTTCGTGCAGGGGCTCCAGGACCTGGGTTGGACCATCATCGCCACGGGCGGCACGCAGAAGCTGCTGGAGAGCAGCGGCGTGAAGACCGTGGGCATCAGCGAAGTCACGGGCTTCCCCGAGATCCTTGACGGCCGGGTGAAGACCCTGCATCCGAAGGTGCACGGGGGTATTCTCGCGCGCCGCGACCTGCCCGCCCACATGCAGACGCTCGCCACGCAGGGCATCGAGACCATCGACCTCGTGTGCGTGAACCTGTACCCCTTCCGGCAGACCATCGCGAAGGAAGGCGTGAGCATGGAGGATGCCATCGAGAACATCGACATCGGCGGCCCGTCGATGGTGCGCAGCGCCGCCAAGAACTGGCGCGACGTGACCATCGTCTGCGACCCCGCCGACTATGGCCGCGTGCTGGACGAGCTCCGCGCCCGGGGCAAGACCTCCGACGCCACGCGCCTGCAACTCTCCGCCAAGGCCTATACGCACACGGCGGAGTATGACATGTGCATCTCCTCGTGGATGCGCAAACAGGCCGGCCTGAACGAGAAGCTCTTCCTGGAGTATGACCTCAAGCAGCCGCTCCGCTACGGCGAAAACCCGCACCAGAGCGCCAATTTCTACGCTGCGCCTCAGCCGGCTCCCTATTCGCTGGCCTTCGCCCGGCAGATCCAGGGCAAGGAACTGTCCTACAACAATATCCAGGATGCCAATGCGGCCCTGAACGTGCTTCGCGACTTCGACGCCCCGTTCTGCGTGGCGCTCAAGCACATGAATCCCTGCGGCGCTGCCGTAGGCGCCACCGTCGAAGCGGCATGGCAGGCTGCCTATGAGGCTGACAAGGTCAGCATCTATGGCGGCATCGTGGGCGTGAACCGCGAGCTCACCGCCGAGGTGGCCCTGGGCATGAAACCCATCTTCCTGGAGATCGTGATCGCGCCGTCCTATACCCTGGAAGCGCTGGAGATCCTTTCCGCCAAGAAAAATCTTCGCGTACTGGAGGTTCCGATGCAGCGCGAGGCGCAGGCTCCGATGCAGTATGTGGGCGTGAACGGCGGCCTGCTCGCGCAGCAGCTCGACACCGCCATGGAGACTGTCAAGCCGGAGATGTGCGTGACCAAGGTGCAGCCCACGGCTGCACAGCTCGCGGATCTCGATTTCGGCTGGCGCATCGTCAAGCACATCAAGTCCAACGCCATTGCAGTCGTTCGCGACAACCATACGATCGGCGTGGGAGCTGGCCAGACCAACCGCGTCGGCTCTGCCGAGATCGCGCTCAAGCAGGCGCAGGCGGCCGGTTTCACCGAGGGGCTGATCCTCGCTTCCGACGGCTTCCTGCCCTTCGACGACACCGTGGCGCTGGCCGCCCGGTACGGCGTGAGCGCCATCGTCCAGCCGGGCGGCAGCATCCGCGACGAGGATGCCATCAAGAAGGCTGACGAGCTGGGCATTACGATGCTCTTCACTGGGGTCAGACATTTCAAACATTAATAGAGTATGAAGAAGGTTCTGGTAATAGGCGGAGGTGGACGTGAGCACGCCATCGTGGATGCGCTGTCCCGCAGCCCCCAGGTCGGCCGGATCTATTGCGCCCCCGGCAACGCCGGCATCGCCGCGCAGGCGGAGTGCGTTCCCGTCAAGGATACGGACGTGCAGGGTCTGCTGGCCTTCGCGCAGGAGCAGGGAATCGACCTCACGGTCGTGGGCCCCGAGGCGGCCTTGTCGGTCGGCATCGTGGATGCCTTCCGCGCCGCCGGGCTGAAGATTTTCGGCCACACGCAGGCAGCCACCCGCATCGAGAGCAGCAAGGAGTTCGCCAAGGTCCTGATGGACAAATATGGCATCCCCACGGCGGGCTATCGCAGTTTTGAGGATTTTCAGGAGGCGCTTGCCTACGTAAATGCCCGGCCGTTCCCGGCCGTGCTCAAATACGACGGACTGGCCGCCGGCAAGGGCGTGGTGATCGCCGCCGACGCGGCACAAGCAGAAGCTGCGCTGCGCAGCATGCTGCTGGACGAGGCCTTCGGCAAGGGCCGCGTGGTCGTGGAGGACTTCCTGACCGGTCCCGAATTCTCCTTCATGGCTTTCGTGGACGGCGAGAAGGTCTATCCGATGCCCCTCTCGCAGGATCACAAGCGCGCTTTCGACGGCGACAAGGGCCCGAACACCGGCGGCATGGGCGCATACACGGGCCTGCCCTTCCTGACGGAGGAGGACCGCGTCTTCGCGCAGGAGCACATCCTGGAGGCCGCCGCCAGGGCGATGGTCGCCGAGGGCCGCCCGCTCTCGGGCGTGCTTTATGGCGGACTGATGAAGACCCCGTCCGGGATCAAGGTCATCGAATTCAACGCCCGTTTCGGCGATCCCGAGACCGAAGTCGTGCTGCCGCTGCTCGAGAGCGACATTTATGACATTTTCGAAGCCGTGGCGACCGGCCGCGAGACGGCGGAACCCGTCTGGCGCCAGGCCGTGACGCTCGGCGTCGTGCTGGCCTCCAAGGGCTATCCCGGCGGGTATGACAAGGGTGCCGAAATCCTCGGCGTGGAGCATGTGGACGCGAAAGTGTACCACATGGGCACGAAGCGCGACGGGGAGCGCCTGCTGACCGCCGGCGGCCGCGTGATGATGGTCGTGGCCGAAGGAAAGGACATTCGTGACGCACACGGGAAGGTCTATGCCGAACTCGCCAAGATCCGCTGCGAGAATCTGTTTTTCCGCCGTGACATCGCCCACTGGGCGCTGGACGGGCGGATCCTCGACGGCAAGGCGCTCTCCGCGTCCATCAAGGAGGAACTCAAGGACCGGGTGGGCAAGCTGGCGGTCAAGTACGGCCGTAAACCCTCGCTCGCCGTCATTATCGTAGGCAACAATCCCGCGAGCCAGGTCTATGTGCGCAACAAGGTCAAGACGGCCATCTACGTGGGCATGAATTCCCGCCTGATCACCATGGCTGAAGATGCCACCGAGGAGGCCCTGCTCAAAATGATCGATGAATTGAACCGCGATCCCGAGGTGGACGGCATCCTCGTGCAGCTCCCGCTGCCGAAGCAGATCGACGAGGCGCGCGTGATCGACGCCATCGCCCAGGAGAAGGACGTGGACGGCTTCCATCCGCTCAATGTCGCCGACCTCTGGCTCGGGCGCCCCTGTACCGTGCCTTGCACACCGAAGGGCATCGTCCGCCTGATTGACGAAAGCGGGCTGGACCTGGGCGGCAAGACCGCCGTGATTGTGGGCCGCAGCAATATCGTGGGCAAACCGGTGGCCAAGCTCCTGCTGGACCGCAACGCCACCGTGATCATGGCCCATTCGCGCACGAAGGACCTCAAGTCGGTCACGTTGCAGGCCGATGTGCTGGTGGTGGCCGTGGGGCGGCCGAACATGATTACGGGCGACATGGTGAAGCCCGGGGCCGTGGTCATCGACGTGGGTATCAACCGCCTGCCCGACGGGCGTCTGTGCGGTGACGTGGACTATGTCGATGCCCGCCTGCGCGCTTCCTGGATCACGCCGGTGCCGGGCGGCGTCGGGCCGATGACCATCGCGATGCTGATGGAGAACACGGTGGAATGCTTCCTCGCCCGCGTGGGAGAATAATGGGGACCTACCGTTACACATTTGCCAAATTCCTGAAGGACTGGGCGCTCATCATCGGTATGCTGGTGGGCGCCTCCCTGTACTTGCTTTATCATGCGCTGCCGGCCCTGCATCCTGCGGGACCGGTGCTGGAGGGGATTGTCAAGGAGCTGCAGCCGCTGCTGCTCTTTGCGATGCTCTTTCTGAGTTTCTGCAGGGTCGAGCCGCATCAGATACGGCCGCACCGCTGGATGGGCTGGTTGCTGCTGGTGCAGGCGCTTTCGTTTGCCGGACTGGCGCTGCTGTTGATCCTCGTGCCCGGGATGCGCTTCCGCGCCGGGGTTGAGGCGGCCATGCTCTGCCTGGTCTGTCCGACGGCGACGGCCTGCGCCGTGGTCACGGACAAACTGGGCGGCAACATGGCGGGTGTGATCACCTATACCGTGCTGATCAACCTGGTGGTGGCGGTGCTGGTGCCGCTGCTGGTGCCGCTGATCCACCCGATGTCGGGGCTGACTTTCGGCGAAGCCTTCCTGCGGATTCTGGCCAAGGTGTTCCCGCTGCTGATCCTGCCCTGCCTGTCGGCCTGGCTCGTTCGCTACCTCCTGCCGAAGTTCCATGCCTGTCTGCTGCGCTTTCCGAATCTGTCTTTCTATATCTGGGCTGTCTCGCTGACCCTTGCCATCCTGATGAGCACCCGCGCCATCGTGCAGAACGAGTCCGGTGCCTTCGTACTTTGGGAGATCGGCATCGCCTCGCTGCTCACATGCGCTTTTCAGTTCTGGCTGGGCCGCCGCATCGGCAAGCGCTACCGCTGCCCCATCTCCGCCGGACAGGCCCTCGGCCAGAAGAACACCGTATTCGGTATCTGGATGGGCTACACTTTCCTCGACCCTGTCGTCTCCGTTGCTGGCGGCTTCTATTCCATCTGGCATAATTGCTACAACACGTATCAGATGTACCGGAAACGCAAGCAGGAGGAAGCCAAGCAGTCATAGTGCTGTGCGGATAACGCTGTTGTGTCGCTGATAACTGGGGGCCGTATCCCCCAGACCCCCTGTGTCGCTACGCTCCGACCGGCACGTATCAGATGTACCGGAAGCGCAAGCGGGAGGAGGCCAGGACGGGATCCTGGATTGCGGCACCTCGCCCGGAAAACCCGGTTTAAACGGGCGACCCCCGGTCATTTCGGGAGGGGTGGCCCGGATGGCACTGCATAAACGGGCGAGGTGCCTTTTTTTTTATTAATAACTTTTTTTGTCGGGGCGGGCTTTTTTTTATAACTTTGTCAGTCAAATAAAAGTCCCTCCGCTTATGTCCTTTATCGATGAAAGAATCGCCCTGGAGCTTGACTTTTGACGACGTACTCCTGATTCCGGCGTACTCCGAAGTCCTGCCGCGGGAGGTCTGCCTGCAGACACGTTTCTCCCGCAATATCCATCTTAACATCCCCATCGTGTCCGCCGCCATGGACACCGTGACAGAAGCGCCGATGGCCATCGCCCTGGCAAGGGAAGGAGGCATCGGCGTGATCCATAAAAATATGAGCATCGCCGCCCAGGCCGCCGAAGTCCGCAAGGTAAAGCGGTCGGAAAACGGCATGATCAGCGACCCGGTCACGGTCAATCAGGACCAGACGGTGGGCGAAGCTCTCAGGCTGATGAGCGAGAACCACATCGGCGG
This sequence comes from uncultured Bacteroidales bacterium, assembly GCA_905235775.1. GTDB lineage: Bacteria > Bacteroidota > Bacteroidia > Bacteroidales > UBA932 > Cryptobacteroides. The sequence continues at coordinate 15,017 of CAJOMY010000032.1, forward strand.
CATCCCCGTCACCGACGCCGAGCGTCACCTGGTGGGCATCGTCACGAACCGCGACGTCCGCTTCCAGGAAGACATGGATGTGCTGGTGCGCGACGTGATGACCTCCCAGGGGCTGGTCACCATCCCCGATTCGCGGACAGACCGTGAGTATGTCAAATCCATCCTGCAGAAATACAAGGTCGAGAAGCTTCCGGTCGTGGACGACAAGGGTCATATCGTGGGCTTGATCACCTACAAGGACCTCATCAAGGAACGTCTGCATCCCGACGCCTGCAAGGACGCCAAGGGGCGTCTGCGCTGCGCGGCCGGCATCGGCATCACGCCGGATGCGCTGGACCGCGTGGCGGCGCTGTATGCGGAGGGCGTGGACGCCGTGGTGCTCGACTCCGCCCACGGCCACAGCAAGGGCGTCGTCGAACTGCTCCGGCGTGTCAAGAAGGCCTTCCCGTCGTTGGACGTCGTGGTGGGCAACGTGGCCACGGAAGAGGGCGCACGCGACCTGGTCAAGGGCGGTGCGGATGGTGTGAAGGTGGGCATCGGCCCCGGTTCGATTTGCACCACACGCATCGTCGCGGGCGTGGGTGTGCCGCAGCTCAGCGCCATCTACAGTGCTTCCCAGGCCCTCAAGGGCACGGACGTGACCCTTATCGCCGACGGCGGACTCCGCTATTCGGGCGATATCGTCAAGGCCCTCGCGGCTGGCGGCGACTGCGTGATGTGCGGTTCGATGTTCGCCGGTACGGAGGAGTCCCCGGGCGAGACCATCATCTACAGCGGCCGCAAGTTCAAGGCTTACCGCGGCATGGGTTCCATCGA
>CAJOMY010000033.1 GCA_905235775.1 uncultured Bacteroidales bacterium
TGAAGATGCCCGCCTTCTCGGCGGCGATGGCTCCGCGCGTGCCGCCCAGCAGGGCGCAGTGGTCCAGCCCGATGCTGGTCACGACGGCCAGTTCGGGGGTGAGGATGTTGGTGCTGTCCAGCCGGCCGCCCAGGCCGACTTCGATCACGGCGACGTCCACCCGCTGCCGGGCGAACCAGTCAAAGGCGAGACCGGTCGTGATCTCGAAGAAAGAGAGCCCTTCGCAATCGTGCCGCGTGAGGAAGTCGAAGACGTCCTCGCGGGGGATCATGGACCAGCCGCCGGGCTCCACGAGCTTGATCCGCTCGCGGAAATCCACCAGGTGCGGCGAAGTGTACAGACCCACGCGCAGGCCTGTCCCGGAAAGGGCCGCGGCGAGCATCGAACTCACCGATCCCTTGCCGTTGGTGCCGGCCACATGGATGGATCGGAAACGCCGCGAGGGGTGCCCCAGCGCCTTGTCGAAACCCTCCATCCCGGCGAGTCCGGGTTTGTATGCGCCGGCGGTGAAGCCGGTGTTCTGCACGCTCGGATGCCGGGCGTAAAGCTCCGTCAGGAGCCGGTCGTATCGCTCTTCGGAAAAAATCATAGTTGCAACTGATTCCAAATTTAGTTAAATTTACACGTTTTTAGTACGCGATGGCAGAAAAAACATCAGCATTGCACGCGATTTACGTGATCGACGGCGTGCAGGAGGAATATACTCCTGCACAGTTGCTGGATGCGGTGACCGAACCGGAGGGACGGCATTCCCCGGCCGGCCCGGCGGAAGCGCGTGTGGTGGACGAGACGCTGGATCCCGTGTGCCGCGTGCCGGCGCTCGACCCCGCTTGCCTGGATGCCTATCTGGATGCGGTGTGCCATGCGGAGAAGCAGGTTCCGGCCGCCTCGGCCGACGCCTATACACGGGTCCGTGTGGCGGCGGCGCTCATCGACGCGCTGTGGCGCAACGGACATTTCCGCCCGGGGGACCTGCGGCTGGACGCAAGCTGGCGCTGGAACGAGGCGCCGGTCGGCGCACGGGCCGCATTCTACGATTCCGTCCGCGCTGCGGCGGACTACGTCGACTCGCTCGGCTTGAAATTCAGCGCATACCGCTATGCCCGGACGACGGGCGCCTCGGAACTGGTGCTGCGCGCCCGCATCGCCCGCGACGCGGACGAAGAGGATTATACTTTCGTCAGCGAACCGTTCCGCTCGGAGCGTCCGGTGCTCGGAGCTCGCCGCGCCTGCCCGGCCGCGCTGGCCCCCGACCCGCAGAGCTGGGTGGTGTATATCCCGTTCGACACGTCCGAGTTCCGCCTGGGCGGCTCGCTCTTCGCGCAGGTCCTCGAGGCGGGTGGCGGCGCCAGTCCGCAGATTACGGATGCCGATTATTTCCTGGACTGCCATGAAGTGGTGCGGGAACTGGTGGAGGACGGCATCCTGCTCGCCGGAGCCACGGTGGGCGAGGGCGGCCTGCTGCGTACCGTCAGGCAGATGGCGGCCGGCGCCGGCCTGTCCATGGACCTGTCCGACGTGATGCGGGCCTATCAGGAGCAGGATGTGCTGCGCATCCTGTTTGCGGAGGTGCCGGGCGCCGTGATCCAGATATCCGACGCGGATTTTGACTACCTGGACGCCGAGCTGCTGCTACAGGACGTCGCCTTCTTCCCGCTGGGCCATCCGCTCCCCGGGACGACGGACGTCCGCGTCAGGGCTTCGGCCAAGTCCGGCATACAGACCATATTGGAATCCCTGATGCAGAACGCGGAAGGGGAAGACTGAACCACATATTTTATGGGAAAACCTAAAATTTTCGTGCTGGACACCAATGTCGTCCTGCACGACCACAAGGCCATCCGGAAATTCCGGGACAACAACCTCGTGATCCCGGTCGCGGTGATCGAGGAAATCGACAAATTCAAGAAGGGCACCGACGCGCTGGCCTACAACGCCCGCGGATTCGTCCGGGACCTGGACCGGATCTGCGGCAGCCGGAGCTTCGCGGAAGGCGGCCTTCCGATCGGCAAGGATCTCGGCTGGATCAAAGTCGAGCCCAACCATCCCTTCGAAGGCGAGTACGCCGGCTTCTTCACCGACGACATCCCCGACCATCGCATCCTGGCCACGGCCATGTGGGTGCGGGACCACAACCCGGACACCTTCGTGGCCCTGGTCACCAAGGACATCAACCTCCGCATGAAGGCCAAGGCCATCGGCATGGAGGTGCAGGACTACCTGACCGACAAGATCGAGGACGAGCGGGTCGAGGAGGCCCAGCGTGAGCTGCAGACGATGACCGCCCCCGGCGAGGTCCTGCAGGTACTGGCCTACGGGCCGGACACGTCCGTCGAATGGCAGCGCGTGCTGAAAGTCAGGCCCCAGCCCAACCAGATGTTCAAGTTCCGCTGGGAGGGATCCCGCGAGGAGGTCGTATGCGCCCGTTATGACGCCCCGCGCGACCGGATCATCCTGGTCAAGAGCCAGGCCGCATACGGCATCCGCCCCCGCAACGACGAGCAGAAGTTCGCCCTCGACGCCCTGATGAACCCGAGGGTGGAGCTCGTCTCCCTGACCGGCGGCGCCGGTACCGGCAAAACGCTCCTCGCCCTTGCGGCGGCCCTGGCCCAGGAGGAGAATTATGAGCAGATCTACCTCTCGCGCCCGACGGTGATCCTGGGCAACCAGGACCTGGGCTTCCTGCCCGGCGACCAGAAAGCGAAAATGAGCCCTTTCCTGCAGCCGCTGATGGACAACCTGCAAGTGATCAAAAGCCAGTTCCGTCCGAGCTCCCGCGAGGCGCAGCGCATCGACGCCATGCTCACGCAGGAGAAGCTGATCATCGAGCCGCTGGCCTACATCCGCGGCCGCAGCCTCGGCAAATGCTTCTTCATCATCGACGAGGCGCAGAACCTCACCCCGCACGAGATGAAGACGATCATCACCCGGGCGGGCGCCGGAACCAAGATGGTTTTTACCGGCGACATCTTCCAGATCGACCAGCCTTACCTGGACCAGTGGTCCAACGGCCTGACGCACCTGGGCGAGAAAATGTACGGCCAGCCCCTCTTCCAGCACGTCTTTCTCCGGAAAGGGGAAAGGAGCGATCTTTCCGAATTGGCGGCAAAATTGTTATAAAACGAAAAAATAATCGTAAATTCGCGACCTGATTGTAAAAGAGTAATACTAAACCATACCTTATGTTCGAAATGAAGAAACGTGTCTATCGCTTCGGTGGCAAGACCGCCGAGGGCGACGGGACCATGCGTGAGCTCCTGGGTGGTAAGGGAGCCAACCTCGCCGAGATGAGCAAACTCGGCATGCCGGTGCCTGCCGGCTTCACCATTACGACCGAATGCTGCGCCGAGTACTATGAGCTCGGCGGCGGCTATACCGAAGACCTCAAGATGGAGGTCCGTGGCGCCCTCAATGCCACGGAGGCCCTGATGGGCAAGAAATTCGGCGATCCCAACGACCCGCTCCTCGTGAGCTGCCGGTCCGGTGCCCGCAGCTCCATGCCGGGCATGATGGATACCATCCTCAACATCGGCCTCTGCTCCGCCACGATCCCGGGCATGATCAAGAAGACCGGCAACCCGCGCTTTGTCTATGACGCCTACCGCCGTCTCATCATGATGTATTCCGACGTTGTGATGGAAAAGGCCGAAGGCATCGAGCCCGCCGACGGCCAGGGCATCCGCCAGCAGCTGGACCGCATGATGGCCGAGCTGAAGGAGGCGAAGGGTTACACCTCCGACACCGACATCACGGCGGAGGAGCTCAAGGATCTCTGCGAGCAGTTCAAGAAGAAGGTCAAGGAAGTGCTCGGCGTCGAGTTCCCCGACACCGCGCAGGACCAGCTCTGGGGTTCCATCGGCGGCGTCTTCAAGTCCTGGAACGGCAAGCGCGCCATCGCCTACCGCCGCATCGAAAAGATCCCTGACGACTGGGGCACCGCCGTGAATGTCCAGTCCATGGTCTTCGGCAACATGGGCAACACCTCCGCCACCGGCGTGGCTTTCTCCCGCAACCCGGCGAACGGCGACAACCGCTTCTACGGCGAGTGGCTGATCAACGCCCAGGGAGAAGATGTGGTCGCCGGTATCCGCACCCCGAACCCGCTCAACGAAGCCACCAAGAACGACCATAACCGTCACCTCGAGTCGCTTGAGAAGGCAATGCCGAAGGTGTACAAGGAGCTTGACGACATCCGCAAGCGCCTGGAGACCCACTTCCACGACATGCAGGACATCGAGTTCACCATCCAGGAAGGCTCCCTGTGGATGCTCCAGTGCCGGATCGGCAAGCGCACCGGCATGGCCGCCCTGCAGATGGCTGTCGATATGCTCGAAGAGGGCATGATCGACGAGAAGACCGCTGTGATGCGCGTCACTCCGTCCCAACTGGACGAGGTCCTGCACCCGATCCTCAATCCGACCTCCGAGAAGGAGGCGAAGGTGGTCGCCAAGGGTCTGCCCGCTTCCCCGGGCGGAGCCGTGGGCACGCTCGTCTTCACGTCCGAGGCCGCCATGGAAGCCGCGGCTGCCGGCAAGAAGACCATCCTTGTCCGCGAGGAGACCTCCCCGGAGGACATCCAGGGCATGCGCGCTTCCGCCGGTATCCTCACCACCCGCGGCGGCATGACCTCCCACGCCGCCCTTGTGGCGCGCGGCTGGGGCAAGTGCTGCATCGTGGGCTGCGAGGCCATGAAGATCAACCTCGAGGCCAGGACGCTCAGCTTCGCCGGCGACAAGAAAGTCTACAAGGAGGGCGACTGGTTCTCCCTCAACGGCTCCAAGGGCAACGTGTATGCCAAGCAGATCGAGATGATGGACGCCAGCGAGAATCCGACCTTCCTCAAGTTCATGTCCATCGTGGACAAGTACCGTCGTCTGGGAGTCCGGACCAATGCCGACACCCCCGAGGATGCCCAGAAGGCCCTCGACTTCGGCGCTGAAGGCATCGGCCTCTTCCGTATCGAGCACATGTTCTACGGCAAGAACTCCGATACTCCGCTCGCCAAGCTGCGCAAGATGATCCTCTGCACCACCGACCGGGAGCGCAAGGACGCCCTGGCCGAGCTTGAGCCCTTCATCAAGGCTTCCGTCAAGAGCACCCTCAAGGTGATGGACGGCAAGCCGGTGGTGTTCCGTCTGCTCGACCCGCCGCTCCATGAGTTCGTCCCGACGACCAAGGAAAAGACCGCCGAGGTCGCCAAGGAGCTGGGCATCTCCGCCGCCGAGGTGATCCGGCGCGGCGCCAGCCTGCACGAGGTCAACCCGATGATGGGTCTGCGCGGCGTGCGCCTGCACGTGGCCTATCCGCTCATCGCCGAGACCCAGTACCGCGCCATTTTCACGGCCGTGGCCGAGCTCACGCGCGAGGGCTATCACCCGCAGCCGGAGATCATGATTCCGGTCACGGTGTCCGCCCGCGAGCTGGGCTTCCAGCGCGCCATCTGTGAGCGCATCAAGGCGGAAGTCGAAGTGCACAACGAGATAATCATCCCTTACAAGTTCGGTACGATGATCGAGATCCCGCGCGCCGCCCTGACCGGCGACCGCATGGCCCGCACCGCCGAATTCTTCTCCTTCGGCACGAACGACCTGACCCAGATGACCTTCGGGTTCTCCCGCGACGATGTGGGTACCTTCATGGGCGACTACCTCGGCCATAAGATCCTTGACGCCGACCCGTTCCAGACCATCGACACCAAGGCTGTCGGCAAGCTGGTCGAAATCGGCATCCAGGGTGGTCGCGCCCGTCGTCCGGAGCTGAAGTGCGGCGTCTGCGGCGAGCACGGCGGCGATCCCGACTCCATCGCGTTCTTCAACAAGATCGGCGTCGACTACGTCAGCTGCTCTCCGTTCCGCGTGCCGATCGCGCGGCTGGCTGCGTCCCAGAGCGCCATCCGGCAGGCGAAGTAATCCCCGTCGCCGCTACTCCCGGACGATGACGGTGACGTCGTCGATGCCGAGCCGGACGCGGAGCCATTGCCCGAGGCGTTCGCAATCGGTTTCCGTCAGGGGCTGGGTGCTGCGGATGATGGCGACGATGGCGTCGATGGTGTTGCCGTCGGCGGCTTCTACGCGCGCGCCGCGGGTGAGCGTGACCTCGGTCACGCCGGCGTACTGCGCGGCGATCTCGCGGGTGATCAGTTCTGAGGGAAGCTGCCGGGCCTTGTAGAATTCGATGGTCGTCGAGAGCGAATCGACCTGGCCGGAGAGGCGCCGGATCTCGCTGTTGTGGCCGTCAATCAAGTTGCGGATCAGCTCGGATTCGCTCATCACCTCGTTCTGGTAGGCAGCGTCCTCGTGGATGATGATCTGCCCCCGGGTGATGCCAAGTCCTTCGGCGTCGAGGAAGAGGCGCTCGCGTGCGACGGGTTCCAGTTTCTCTCCTGCGATGAAGAGCTCGAGGGTGGACGGCTTGGCTTCGATGTCGGTGTGGTAGTCATAGAGGATGCTCTTGCCGAGGTTCTTGTTCTGCTGCACGAGAATCTGGGCGCTGCGGGCGAAGTTGTTGTCCCGGATCATCTCGACGGCCGAGAAGATGCTGGGGACCAGCAGGAGGACGAGGATCAGGGTGATCCAGCGGGCGTTTTTCTTGCTTTTCAGTTCGTCCGTTCCGACGGGACCGGTGAAGTGCAGCAGGTATCGGACGGTAAAGAAGGTGGCCAGCGTGATGAAGACCGTGTTGATGATGAACAGGTAGAAGGCCCCGATGATGAAGCGCCACTCCAGATGGGCGATGCCGTAGCCCACGGTGCACAGCGGCGGCATGAGGGCGGTGGCGATGGCGACACCCGGAATCACGGTGCCGCTCTTCTCCTTGCGGGAGTTCTCCAGAATCCCGGCGAAGCCGCCGAACAGGGCGATGAACACGTCATACAGGGTCGGATTGGTGCGGGAGAGGAGCTCGGTCTGCTGCTCCAGTTCAAGCGGCGAGAGCAGGTAGAAGAGCGTCGAGGCGAGGATGCTGATCGCCACCATGACGGCGAAATTCTTCAGCGCGTCCTTGATCAAGGAGGTGTCGTTCGTGCCCAGACCGAGGCCGAAACCGAGAATCGGCCCCATCACCGGGGAAATGAGCATGGCGCCGATGATCACCGGAATCGAGTTGAGATTGAGTCCTACGGACGCGATGACGATTGCGCAGGCGAGAATATAGACGGTGGGGCCGCGGAAGTGGATGCCCTGGCGGATGTTGATGTCCGCAGCTTCCACGTCCACGTGGTCTTTCATGTTGACCAGGTTTTTGAGAAATAATGAAAACTTGTTCATGTCGATCTGTGTAATGTCCGCAAATATAAGCTAAAATACTTATATTTGTATGAATTGACCCAATAAGCTCGACACACGAATATGGCAAAGAAACAGACGAAAGGCTATCCCTGGAAATTCTGCTCCCTGGGCGGAGTGGTCCGGGTGAACATCACTTCGGGCGAGGACATCGCCCACCTGGGCGAGTTGGACCAGAAGCTCTGGACCGTACTCAGCTGCCCTGTGAAGGACCTGAAGCTCGATGAGCGCACGCTCAAGCTGATCGACACCGACGGCGACGGAAAGGTCCGCGTCGCGGAGGTCGTGTCCGCGGCGCAGTGGCTTACCTCCCTGATCCGGGACAAGGATGCCATCCTGAAAGGAGACGGTATCCTGAAGCTGGACGGGATCAACACGGAATCCGAGGCCGGAAAGAAACTGCATGACTCCGCCAGGCATATCCTGCGCAACCTCGGCCTGGACAAGGATGAGATTTCCGTGGAGGACGCCACCGACAGCGTGGCCATCTTCAAGGACACGAAGTTCAACGGAGACGGCGTGATCACGCCGGTGTCCGCGGACGACGAGGGGCTCAAGTCCCTGATCGCCACCATTGCCGGGAAAATCGGTTCTGTGACGGACCGGAGCGGCGAGGCCGGTGTCACGGCGGAGCAGATCGAAGCTTTCTACGCCGCCCTCGCGGACTATGCCTCCTGGCAGGCCGCAGCCGCGGCCGACCAGGAGGCATCCATCCTTCCGTATGGTGCGGACACCGCAGCGGCGCTTGCCGCCTGCGAGGCTCTGCAGGACAAGGTGGCCGATTACTTCATGCGCTGCAAGCTGATCCGTTTTGACGATGCGGTGAGCGCCGCCGTGGACGTGTCGGCGGAGCGCCTGGGCGCCATCAGCGGTCAGAACCTTGCGACACAGTCCGAAGAAATCGCCACCTATCCGCTGGCGCGGCCGACCCGGGACGCCGTCCTGCCGTTCGATGCCATCAATCCCGCCTGGCAGCCGGCTTTCGCCACCGTCAGGGCGCTGGTGCTGGACGCCGCCTTCCCGAAGGCGAAAGGCATTACCGAAGAGCAGTGGGCGGGCGTGATCGCCGGGTTCGACGCCTACAAGGCCTGGATGGCCGGGAAGAAGGGCGAAGCCGTGGAGTCGCTGGGCCTTGACGAGGTCCGGGCCCTGCTGAAAGCCGACCGCAAGGCTGAGCTGCTCGCGTTGGTCGATGCCGACAAGGCCCTGAAAGCGGAGTCCGACTCGATTGACGAAGTCGGGCGCCTGCTGCTGTACTACCGCGATTTCGCGAAGCTGCTCCGCAACTATGTCATATTTACTGACTTCTATGGCCGCAGGTACGGCACGCGCGGCATCTTCGAGACCGGCAGGCTCTACATCGACGAGCGCTGCTGCGATCTCTGTATCAAAGTGGCGGACATGGGCGCCCACGCCGACATGCCCAAACTCAGCGGAATGTTCTTGCTGTACTGCCAGTGCACCTCCAAGGCCAGGGGCGAGACGATGGACATCGTGGCCGTCATGACCGACGGCAACACCCGGGATCTGCGTCCCGGCAAGAACGGTCTCTTCTATGATCTGGATGGCGGAGACTGGGACGCCGTGATCACCAAGGTGGTCGAAAACCCGATCAGCATCAAAGCCGCCTTCTGGGCGCCCTACCGCAAGGTGGCGCAGTTCATCTCCGACAAGATTGACAAATCCGCCGCCGACAAGGATGCCGACGCGCTGGCGAAGCTGACCGCCACGGCCGACGCCGGTCCCGGGGCTGCCAGGCAGCCGTTCGACATCGGGCGTTTCGCCGGCATCGCCGCAGCCGTGGGCATGGCCCTCGCCGGTGTCGGCGCCGTGCTGGTCGCGCTCGGCGCGGCTGTCAAGAGCCTGGCCTGGTGGCAATGGATCGTCATCATCGCGGCCGTGATGCTCCTCATCTCCGGCCCGTCCTGTTTCATGGCCTGGCGGAAGCTGCGCAAGCGCAACCTGGGCCCGGTGCTCAATGCCAACGGCTGGGCCATCAACTCGCAGGTCCTGGTCAACATCCTCTTCGGCAAGACCCTCACCAGTGTCGCGAGATATCCGAAGATGAAGCTCAACGATCCCTACGCCCGGCACACTCCCTGGTGGCGCAAGTGCCTGCGCTCCCTGATCGCCCTGCTGGTCGTCGCCTTCGGCGTCTGCTATTTCACCGACAATCTGAAGTGGATGGGCATCGAGCGCAAAGCAAAGACGGAACAATCTGCGGAGAGTCCGGCGGAAGACGCGGCTGAAATTGCAGCAGAAGGGGAAATTGATGGATAAACCGACGATTTTCTCCCCCGAACAGGCCAACGTGGGCCTGTTCTGCGAAGTGTTTCCACCCGTGATGGACGGGGTGTCCGTCTGCATGCAGAATTATGCCTACTGGCTGCAGAAAAAGGTCGGCGGCGTGGCTGTGGTGACGCCCCACGTCGCACGTGCGGACTACAGCGTACATGACTATAGGGTCTTCGATTATCTGTCCATTCCTGTCCCCGGACGGCGCCCCTACGTGACGGGCATCGCCGAATTCGACCCGACCTATCTCGCGAAAATCGCGACGACGCGATTCAAGATCGTCCACGCGCACACGCCCTTCGGTGCCGGCACGGCGGCGCAGCGCATTGCGCGCCAACAGAAAATCCCGCTTGTCGCCACGTTCCATTCCAAGTACCGCGACGACTTCTCCGGTATCCTGCCGAAACTGGTCGTGGACATGGTGATCGACTCGATCGTCGAATTCTATGAACGCGCGGACCTGGTCTGGGTGCCGCAGGAGTCCGTGGTCGAGGTGCTCCGCGAATACGGCTACAAGGGCCACGTGGAGGTGATGGAGAACGGCTCCGACCTCGTGAAGGACTATCCGGAAAAGTATTTCGTGGAGGCCCGGCAGCGGCTGGGCATCGCCCCGGAAGAGTTCGTGCTGCTCTTCGTGGGCCAGCACGTCTGGCAGAAGAATCCCCGGCTGGTCATCGAGGCCCTGTCGCGCCTGGAGGACGTGCCGTTCCGGATGTATTTCGTCGGCACCGGCTACGCCGCCGCCGAGATGAAGGCGCTGGTCAGCGAGAAGGGCCTGGACCGAAAGGTGACTTTCGTCGGTTCCATCACCGAACGGGAGCGGATTGTCGACTACTATGCGGCCTCCGACCTGTTCGTGTTCCCGTCCCTGTATGACAACGCCCCGCTCGTCGTGCGCGAGGCGGCGGCCCTTCGTTCGCCGTCCATCATGGCCCGGGGCTCCACCGCCGCGACGATTCTGCAGGATGGTGTGAACGGTTTCCTCGTGGATAACGATCCGGACAAGCTGGCGGCTTTGCTGCGCGAACTGATCCACGACCCGGAGCGCGTGCATCGCGTGGGCGTGCAGGCGTCCCGGACCATTGTCCGTTCGTGGGAAGACTGCGTGGAGGAGGTCATCGACCGCTACAACGCCTTGCTCGGAAAGCGCGGACTGCCGCTCATCGAATGTCCAGCGTAGTGCGCGCAGAGGCGGCCTCTCCCTGCGCGGTCAGTCCCTCGGCGATCACTTCGAAACGTCCGCTGTAGGCGGGCGTTTTGCATTCCACCTCCAGGCTTTCCCCGGGGGCCAGGGTGAGCATCGGATGCCAGTAGAGGGTCTGCCGGTAGTCCGGATAGTCGCCGCCGACGCCCTCGCAGGTATATGCGAGCGGCAGGGAGCAGCCCTGGAAATCCACGACGCGGACGTTGTCCGCGAACTGCATGGTGGGCAGCGTACCCTTGTAGGTGACGAAGTTGACAATGCCCGAGAAACTGCGGATGCCCAGGAAGAAGGCATCGGTGTAGATGTCGACATACTGCACGAGCAGCGGGTCGTAGGAGAGGAGTTTCTCATGGTCGAGAACCGGCACGCCGTCAATCAGCACGAGCGCGCTCCCGGTCGGGAAATAATAGCGTCCCAACAGGTCCGGGACCCAGACTTGGAGCTCGCGCTTTCCGTTCACGCGCCGTACGCGCAGCTCCGGAATAAACTCGATGAAAAGCTCCTCCATGACGGGAAAGCGGGTATAGTCGTCCAGTACGTACCGGGTGCGCAGGCGGCTGTCGAAGATGCGGTGTGTCCGCGCCGGCAGCGCGGTATAGAGCGTGTCCGCGTCGAAGTTCTTCTCCAGTTGCATCCCCAGGCCGCGCAGCTCCAGCGCCGGGCCCCATCCGGAATAGAGCTGCAGGGGCGGAATATCCCCGGCCGGCAAGTCCAGGAAAGGGCTGTCCAGCTCCAGGTGGCAGACCTGGTCGCGGTCCAGGCCCTCGATCTCGAGGAACATCTCGTGGTCGCCGTAAATGTTGGCGGTGAAGAAGGTGGCCGTGCCGTTTTCCGAGAGAGATTCGGTATAGATGTCTTCGCCGCTGCCCGGGGTGGAGATGAAGGCATATTTGCCGGACAGGGCGGCTGCCCGCTGCCCGTCCATGCCCGTGACCCGGGCGCGGATGATCTCCCCTTCGTATTCCGGGATGACGGCGTCGTCGAAGCCGCGGGCGGGCGGCAGTGCCTGCAGGTTCCGGACGAAGTCGGCGATGTGCAGGCCGTCGGGGGCCGGAATGCCGTCGTCGTGGCGGACGCTGAGGCTGAAACTGACCGCCTCCGAGCCGGGGTTGCTGATCCGGATTCGGCGGGCTCCGGGGGCGTCTGCGTCTGCTGCGGTCAGCTGCAGGGGCCCGGCGGCAGGAATGGCGGAAGCCCGGGGAGCCTCCCGGACGAGTTCGACGCCCCCTTCCGTGCGGTCCGTGCTGAGCGTGTTGAACACCGACAGCGTACGGACCCCGGTGAGCGGGCCAAAGCCTTCCTCGGATGCGCCCAGCTTCGTATAGGCCAGCAGGCGGTAGTTGCCGGTGGGCAGGGAGGCGGGCAGCATCATGCGTCCAGCCCCACGACCGCCGTCCAGGGCGATCCTGGCCGTCTGGACCATCCCGGACGGGGAATGGATTTCCACGTAGGCCGTCTTGCTGAAAGCGGACAACTGTCCGGTCGCGGCATCCACGCACCAGGCGGAGAGCCATACGGCATCGCCGGCCACATAGACCTCGCGGTCGGTCGACAGGTACACCCGTTCGCGGATGCGCTCCGCCCCGGGCAGGGGCAGCATGCACAGCGACAGGAGATATATGGAAAGAATCTTTCTCATAGACAGCGCTTATTGATGGTTGTTGGGCCAGGAATCGGGTCTGTTTTTCGTGCCGCCCTGTCTCCGGCAGTCGATGCAGATGTCCGGGGTCCAGGTGTAGTCGGAAGGTTCAGGCGTCGGAGCGTTGTACACTTCGGCATAAGGAAGAAACTTTTGTCTGAAAAGACTCTCAGCCACAGTATAGTCTCCTGCCCTGATGGTCGTGTCAATGCGTTCAAAGGGGAGATGGGGCTGATAGAACCTTTCCAGGGTATTGTCATAATACATGACGGCTTCGGCCGGGACGGCGGCGTTGAGGTAGCCCATCACCGGGATGGAAGGGTCCGAGATGCAGTGCACGTTGCTGGCCATCTCGCTGGGCGTGGGAGCAAAAATGGAGCCCTGTCCCTCACTGTTCTGCTGGATGTTATTCCAGTAGTTGTATGCGTTTTCGCTCAGGGCCTGGAGACGGACCGTGATCCGGTACAAGACCTGGAGCCGCTTGTCATCGAGCGGAATGGTGTGGAAGGACAACTCCTCGAAACGGTCTTCCGTCTGGTTGGCCGTGGAGAAGATGTTGATCTGCGGAGAAGAATATTTGTTCCAACAGTAATACAAGGTGGGACTGAGTCTCCCGTAACCCCCGACAAGCTCGCCGGCTTGTTCGTCCCAGACCCGGGGTGTGTACGTCAGGTCGGTGGAAATGTCGCTGTGGTACTCCCATTCTTCGGTGAAGGACCAGCGGAAGTAGTGCGAGCCGTGGCAGTGCATGGACAGGCCGATCCACAGTTCGTTGAATTCCTTGTTCTGGCTGTAGGTCAGCGCATCGATGGCCGGGGCCGGGGCGGGAGTCAGCCAATCCGACTCGAAAACGGTGGAGGAGCCGTCTTCCGGGTTCAAGGTCTCGATGTGAATGCGGTACCGCTGGTTCTCGGGCAGGGCCGAAGTGTCGAAATCGAGCTTGTCCGAAGCGGCCCGATAATAGGGATCCCTGCCGTCCACCCGGATGCCGTCTTCCCCTTCGATGTATCCCTTTGCGAGTACGGGTGTTTCCTCTTTTTCGCTTTGGTCGAAAGGAAGTACATGGCTGAAAGACAGGGTAGTGCTGCTCCCGATGAGGAGGTCGCCGTCGATGACCAGGGGATATTCGCCACCGGATGTGATGTCCACCCGGTAGGGGTAGATGCAGGCGCCGGCGGCAAGCAGTGTGGCGGCCAGGGCCGCAAGTCGGATCAGGTATTTGGGGGCCATCAGAATTCCAGGTTGAGGTTGATGTAGGGAATGGGACAGGCGAAGACCGACAGCATGTAGCTGGACGTGCCCTCGAAGAAGACGGAATATGCGTTTTTGCGGGCGGTCACATTATAGACGCCGAGGGTCAGGGACATGTGCGAGAACTGCCGGAGGTAGTGCCCCGGGTCGATGTTGACCGCCAAGTCCAGCCGGAAGTAGTCCGGAATCCGGTAGGTGTTGCGCTGTGAATAGGCAAGCCGGTAGCCGCCGCCATACAGGAAGGTGCCGATGGGCAGGGTGACGGGGCGCCCGGTGGCGTAGTCCAGGTTGACCGATACGGAGTAGCGGTGGGTGAATTTGTAGTTGCCCACCAGCTTTACCTCGTGCGGCTTGTCGTGCGGGGCGTTGTACCACGCACCGCCGTTGAT
>CAJOMY010000034.1 GCA_905235775.1 uncultured Bacteroidales bacterium
GGTCCCGGACGGCGCCATCGTGTCCATCCACGACGGGGTGCGTCCCCTGATCAGCCCGGAGCTGGTGCGCCGGATGCTGGACCGCATGCAACAGGGAGAATGCCGCGCGCTGCTGCCCGTCCTCCCCGTCGTGGACACGCTGCGCTCCACCGACCCGGCCACACCCGACCCCGACCGGGCCCGGACCGTCTCCGTGCAGACCCCGCAGGTCTTCCGTTCGGAAGACATCAAGGCCGCCTACACGCTGGCCTACGACCTGTCCTTCACGGACGACGCCTCCGTGGCTGCACGAAAAGGAATACCGCTCACCTTCGAAGCGGGTGAGCGGTACAATCTCAAAATCACGACGCCCGAGGACCTCGCCCTGGCGGAAGCCATCCTGGCTATACGCCGGAGATAGCGCGGAAACTGGTGGTCTTGTAGTCCTTGACCCACACTTCCCGTTCGAAACTCTGGTCCAGGGAGATCATCGTGTCCGTGGACTGGATGTACGGAATCCGCTGGATGGTGTTCAGCAGGATGTTCATCAGGTGCTCGTTGTCGAAGCAGTACACCTTCAGGAACAGGGCGGCCTTGCCGGTCACGAAGTGGCATTCCACAATCTCGGGAATGTGCTTGAGCGCAGCCACGACATCGGGATACTTGTTGTCCTCCGACAGGTTCACGCTGATGAACGCGCAGACGTTCAGGCCGAGTGCGCCGGGTTTGACCACCATCCGGGAACCGGTGATGACCCCGTTGCTCTCCATCTTGTGGACCCGCTGGTGGATGGCGGCTCCGGAGATGCCGCACTCCCGGGCGATTTCCAGGAAAGGCATCCGGGCGTTGTTGACCAGGTAGGAGAGAATCTTCCGGTCGATCGCGTCAATCTGATAATTTGCCATAAGATGCTAACTGTTACTTTTTCTTGAATCTGCGGGGTCTGGCGGAAGCGTCGGGAGCCGGTGCCGCGGCGATGATCCCGCGGCAGTCCGCCTCGGTCAGGGCGGCGGCGTCCGTCCCGCGCGGGATGCGGAAATTACGGTCGCCGCACTTGATGTAGGGGCCGTAGCGGCCGTTCAGCACGGAGATGCCCGCTTCCGGGAACTCCCGGATCACCGGCGTGGCCGAAGCCCCCGAGACGGCGGCCTGCACCAGGGCGACGCATTCTTCCTCGCTGATCCGGAAAGGGTCGGCGCCGCGGGGCAGCGAGATGTTCTTGTCTCCGTATTTGATATAGGGGCCGAAGCGGCCCTTGAGCACCAGGATGTCCACGCCTTCGTAGCTGCCCGCGCGGCGCGGGAATTCCAGCAGTTTGAGCGCCTCCTCGAGGGTGATCGTCTCGATGAGCTGGCCCTTCCCGAGGCTGGCGGACTGGCGGTCGTCGCCGTCGCCCTTCTGCACATAGGCGCCGAATTGCCCGAAGCGGGCCACGACCTGGCGGCCGTCGGCGGGATCCACGCCGAGCACCCGCTCCACATGGGCGTATTGCCCGTCGTGCATCGTGCTGTCCACTTTCTTGTGGAAGTCGCCGTAGAAGGAGGCGATCACCTCGTTCCAAACCAGTTTCCCTTCGGCGATGCGGTCGAAATCCTGCTCCACGTCGGCCGTGAAATCATAATCCATGATGCGCGGGAAGTTCTCCACGAGGAAGTCGGACACCACCAGGCCGATCTCCTGCGGGATGAGCTTGCCGCGCTCCGCGCCCACGCTCTCCGTCTTGGTGGAGGCGGTGACCGTCCCGCCCTTGAGGGTCAGGTTCGTGACGGGGACTTTGCGTCCTTCGACATCGCCCTTGAAGATATAGCCACGGCCGGTCGTCAGCGTGGAGATGGTCGGGGCGTAGGTGGACGGGCGGCCGATGCCCAGCTCCTCCAGTTTCTTGACCAGGGTGGCCTCGGAGTAGCGGGCCGGCGCCTGGGTGAACTTGCACTCGGCGCTGACGCCCTTCTCGGTGAGCGGGTCGCCGGCCTTCATCGACGGCAGGACGGCGTTGTCCTCCTGGACGTCATCGTCGCTGCTTTCCATATAGAGCTTCAGGAAGCCGTCGAAGAGCACCTCCGTGCCCTGGATGTTATACTGCTCGGGACGCTTGTCGGAAGCCACCCGGATGGAGGTGCCCAGCACCTTGGCCTCGGACATCTGCGAGGCGACCGTGCGCTTCCAGATCAACTCGTAGAGCTTCTTCTCCTGGGCCGTTCCCTCGATCTGCGTATTGGCGATGAAGGTCGGGCGGATGGCCTCGTGCGCCTCCTGCGCGCCCTTGGAATGCGTTCTGTACTGGCGCGGATGGGAGTATTCCGGACCGAAGTTGTCCAGGATGAACTGCTTGGCCGTGCCGAGGGCGAGGGATGACAGGTTCGTGGAGTCGGTTCGCATGTAGGTGATCAAACCGCGCTCATAGAGCCCCTGCGCGAGGCGCATCGTCAAGCTCACGGGGTAGTGCAGCTTGCGGGCGGCCTCCTGCTGGAGCGTGGAGGTCGTGAACGGGGCGGACGGGAAGCGGACGGCGTCCTTCTGCTCCACGGAGGCGACGGAATAGGTGGCGCCGATGCTGTCCTCCAGGAAGGCCCGGGCCTGGTCCTGCGTGCCGAAGCGGGTGTCCAGGACGCCTTTGACCTTGGCCCCGCCTGCGGCGAACTGGGCCTCCACCTTATAATAAGGGCTGTTCTGGAAGGCGATGATCTCCTTCTCCCGGTCCACGACCAGGCGGAGCGCCACGGACTGCACGCGACCGGCCGACAAGCCGCGCTGGATCTTGCGCCACAGGATCGGGGAGAGCTCAAAGCCCACGAGGCGGTCCAGCACGCGGCGCGCCTGCTGGGCGTTGACCAGGTTGTCGTCGATGCCGCGCGGCGTCTCGATGGCGTGCAGGATCGCGTCTTTGGTGATCTCGTGGAAAACGATGCGCCGGGTGCGGGCGCGGTCGAGGCCCAGGGTCTCGACGAGATGCCAGGAGATGGCCTCTCCCTCGCGGTCCTCATCGGAAGCCAGCCAGACGATCGACGCCCCCTCGGCAGCCTTCTTGAGCTCGGCCACCACTTTCTTCTTCGCGGCCGGCACCACATATTCCGGCTTGAAGCCTGCGGCGACGTCCACGCTGAGCTGCTTGTCCTGCAGATCCCGGATATGTCCGAAACTGGACATCACGGTGAAGTCCTTGCCTAAATATTTCTGTATGGTCTTCGCCTTGGCCGGCGATTCGACAATCACTAAATTCCCCGCCATTTTCTTTTCATTTCTGTTTTGAACTGCAAAGAAAATCAGAAACTCGGTAAAATTCAAAATTTAATCGTTAATTTTGCGCTCGACAAGTGGGGTCATAATTTATATTATGACAAATTTTTGCCAATGAAAGAGACTACCAAGAAAAAGATTGTCAAGTGGTTCTGGATTCTGGTCGCGGCTCCGTTCGCGCTGGTGTCCGTGCTCATCCTGCTGGTGGGCATCTTCGCGAAGATCCCCTCCTTCGAAGAGCTTGAGCACCCTGACAACAAGCTCGCCACCCAGATCATCGCCGAGAACGGCGAAGTCCTCGCCACCTTCCATATCGAGAACCGCACCTATGTCAGTTACGACGAGCTCTCCCCGCACCTGGTCCACGCCGCCGTGGCCACGGAAGACGCCCGTTTCTACAAGCACTCCGGCATCGACACGAAGGGTCTTGCCCGTGTGCTGTTCAAGACCCTGCTGATGCGGGATTCGAGCCAGGGCGGCGGCAGTACCATCACCCAGCAGCTTGCCAAGACGCTCTATCCGCGCAGCGAGGTCCGCAACAAGTTCCAGATGGTGGTCATCAAGCTCAAGGAGTGGATTACCGCCGTCAAGATCGAGCGGGACTATACCAAGGACGAGATCATGGACATGTACCTCAACTCCATCTTCTTCGGCAGCAGCGCCTACGGCATCAAGGCCGCGGCGGAGACCTACTTCGCCAAGGAGCCCGCCGACCTCACGGTCGAGGAGGCCGCCCTGCTGGTAGGCATGGTCAACAAGCCCACACGCTACAATCCCGTCCTCAACCCCGACCGCTCCCTGGAGCGCCGCAACTTCGTGATCGGCCAGATGGAAAAAAACGGCTACCTGACCCGCGCGGAGCGCGATTCCATCCGCCAGATTCCCATCACGCTCGACTTTCAGGTACAGGACCACAACGCCGGCCGCGCCCCCTATTTCCGGGACATGCTCCGCCGCGACATGCAGGCCACCCGCCCCAAGCGCTCCGACTACCAATGGCCGGAGGACTTCACGCACGATTCGCTCCGCTGGCGCGACGATCCCATCTACGGATGGCTCAACAAGCACAAGAAGAGCGACGGCTCCTCCTACGACCTCGACCGGGACGGCCTTCGCATCTACACGACGATCAACTACAAGATGCAGCAATACGCCGAGGAGGCGGTGGAAGAACACCTGGGAGGCAATCTCCAGAAGGCCTTCGACCGGGAACTCCGGGGCAAGCGCAACCGTCCTTTCGCCAGCGACGTCACGCCCAAGACGGCCGAGACCCTGATGAACCAGGCCCGCCGCTGGAGCGACCGCTACCGCCTGCAGCGCCGCGCCGGCAAGAGCGACGCCGAGATCATGGCCCAGTTCTCCAAGCCGGAGAAGATGCGCGTCTTCGCCTGGAACGCCAGGGGGTATATCGACACCACGATGACCCCGGACGACTCCATCCGCTACTACAAGGGCTTCCTGCGCTGCGGTTTCATGGCCATCGAGCCGGGCACGGGCCACATCCGCGCCTATGTCGGCGGCCCCAACTACCGCTACTTCAAGTATGACAACGTCCGGCAGGGCAAGCGCCAGGTCGGATCGACCATCAAGCCCTTCCTCTACACGCTGGCCATGCAGGAGGGCATGACCCCCTGCGACCGCATCGTCCTCCTCCCGCAGACCTTCGTGCTGCCCAACGGGGACGTATGGACCCCGCGCAGCACCGACAAGGAGGAGATGATCGGCCAGACCGTCAACCTGCGCTGGGGCCTCGCCCACAGCTCCAACAACGCTTCGGCGTTCCTGATGAAGGAGCTCGGCCCGGCGGCCCTTGTCCGCATGATCCACCAGATGGGCGTCCAGACGCACCTGGACGAAGTCTATTCGCTGTGTGTCGGTGCGGCGGAAGTCCCGGTCTTCGACATGGTGTCCGCTTACAACACCTTCCCCTCCCACGGCACCTACATCACGCCCCAATACGTCGTCCGGATCACGGACAACGACGGCCGCGTCATCGACGAGTTCAACAACCAGAAACGTGACGCCATCTCCGAGCAGACGGCCTACCTCATGGTGGACATGATGCGCGGCGTCGTCAACGAGGGCACCGGCGCCCGCCTGCGTTCCGTGTACGGCCTGCGCGGCGAGATCGCCGGCAAGACCGGTACGACCAATGACAACTCCGACGGCTGGTTCATCGGCTACACGCCGAACATCACCGCCGGCGTGTGGGTGGGCGGCGAGGACCGCAACGTCCACTTCGCCTCCACCGCACTCGGCCAGGGGGCCAACGCCGCCCTTCCGATCTGGGGCATCTGGATGAAGAAATGCCTCGCGGACCCGACCATCGGCTGGTCCATGGACGCCGACAGTTTCCTCGTGCCCACCGGCGGCGCGCTCGAGTTCAACTGCGCCCTCGACGGCACGTTCCTCGGCGGCTACGGCGACGATTACGCCGGCCAGGACGGCGGGGACCGCAACCAGGAAGAAGAATACTACTTCAACTAAGATATGAGCAAGTACCAGACCATCGCCGTGATCTATGGCAGCGACTCTTCCGAGTGGGAAGTCTCCTGCCGCAGCGGAGAATTCGTCGCCTCGCGCATCGACGGGAAC
The DNA here is from genome assembly GCA_905235775.1 of uncultured Bacteroidales bacterium. Classification (GTDB taxonomy): domain Bacteria; phylum Bacteroidota; class Bacteroidia; order Bacteroidales; family UBA932; genus Cryptobacteroides. The sequence goes on from CAJOMY010000034.1 coordinate 5,812, forward strand.
GAATACGACGTCTATGAGATTTTCGCCCGTTTCGGCAAGTGGCAGCTCGTCGCCGCCAAGAAGCGCAATTCCATGCGCGTCACCTTCCCCGAAGGGGCCCGTCCGGAGGTGGAGAAAAACGATTTCAGCGTCCGAGTCCTGGGCGAGAAGGTCAAGTTCGACTTCGCTTACATCGTCCAGCACGGCGCTCCGGGCGAGACCGGCCAGATCGAGGGCTACCTCGAGATGCTGGGCATTCCCTGCAGCACCTGCGACTCGAGCACCTGCTCGATCGTCTTCGACAAATACGCCTGCAAATGCTACATCCGCGATCTCGGGCTCGCGAAATGCGCTCCGGACGTCTTCATCCGCCACGGCATGGACCACGAAGAGGCGAAGGCGGAGGTGGCTGCCAAGCTGAAGTTCCCCGTGTTCGTGAAGCCCACCCAGGGCGGTTCCAGTTTCGGCGTCACGCGCGTGACCCGGCCGGAAGACGTCGGTCCGGCCGTGCAGTTCGCCTTCAGCGAGAACCACACGGTCCTCATCGAACAGGGCATCACGGGCCGCGAGCTCACCTGCGCCGCCTATTTCGACGGGGAGCAGGTCAGGACCCTGCCGCTGATCGAGATCGTTTCGGACAACGAGTACTTCGACTACGACGCCAAGTATAATGGCCATAGCCAGGAGATCTGCCCGGCCCCCGTGTCCGACGAGGTCCGCGAGCTGGTGCAGCAGACCACCGCCAGGATCTATTTCCGCCTGGGCTGCCGCGGCGTCGTCCGCATGGACTGGATCCTCGCCGAGGACGGGCTCTACTTCCTGGAGATCAACACGATACCGGGCATGACAAGCGCTTCGCTCGTGCCCCGCATGGTCCGCACCGCGGGCCTGGACATGACCGCCTTCCTGAGCACCATCATCGAAAACTGCTAGTGCTGCTGTCCGACTTCATCCGCGACGGCGCAGCCCGTCTGGAGACCCTTTACCCTTCGCCGGAGGCGAGGGGTTTGGTTTTGATGCTCTGCCGCGAGCTGCTGGGGGAGACGAACTACACCCACATCGTGGAGCCGCAGACGGCCGTGCCCGCCGGGCGGGAGGGGGAGCTTTCGGACGCGCTGCGGCGCCTGTGCGCCGGGGAGCCGGTCCAATATGTCCTCGGCGTGGCGGAGTTCTGCGACCGGCGCTTTGCCGTGGGGCCCGGCGTGCTGATTCCGCGGCCGGAGACGGAGTTGCTGGTGGCCGAGGCGGTGCGGACGCTGCGCGGGATGGAGCTTGACCGTGCGCCGCAGGTGCTGGATCTCTGCACCGGCTCGGGCTGCATCACCTGGACGCTGGCTCTCGACTTACCGGGCACGAAGGTCGTTGGCGTCGATCTGTCGGAGGCGGCCCTTCGCTACGCCCGGAGCCAGTTTTCGCCGGCCCCCGGCGGCAGCGGGCTTGCCTCCGGAGGGCAAGAAAAACGTCCTCGCTCCGCTGCGGAAATGCCCTTCGGCGGCAGCGGGCTTGCCCCCGGAGGGCAAGAAAAACGTCCTCGCTTCGCTGCGGAAATGCCCTTCGACGGCAGCGGGCTTGCCCCCGGAGGGCAAGAAAAACGTCCTCGCTCCGCTGCGGAAATGCCCTCCGGGGGCAACCCGCTGCCCGCCTCCGGCCGACATTCCGGGGCCACCTGTTGTCATTCCGGGGCCGACCCGGAATCTCCCGTGTTCCTGCAGGCGGACGTGCTGGACACGGAGCAGGCGTTCCCGTATGGGCCGTTCGACCTAATCGTCAGCAATCCGCCGTATGTGATGGAGCGCGAACGGGCGGAGATGCGCCCCAATGTGCTGGACTGGGAGCCCGGGATGGCACTCTTCGTCCCGGACGGCGATCCGCTGCGCTTTTACCGCGCCACGGCCCGCTGGGCGCAGCGTTTCCTGCGGCCGGGCGGGGTCGGCATCGTGGAGATCAACGAGGCGCTGGGGCCGGAAACGGCGGCCGTGTTCCGCGAAGCGGGCTTCCGGCAGGTCAGAGAGCTGCCGGATCTGAACAAAAAAATACGGTTCGTTCGCTTCAGCTGATTTTGTTTCCCGCTGGATATCAGCTTCTTACACCGCGCTTTTGCAGTTAAACGTTTAATTTTCCGCGCAATCGGAGAAAAGTTCGTCACTTTGCGCAAGTCTTTTAAAAACATGCGCTATGATGAAAACTTTCCAATTCTCCGGGGTGCTGCTCTGCGCCCTCTGCCTGGCCGCCTGCGAGCGGCAGGCCCTCCAGCCGGACTCCCCGACGGAAGAACTCTTCTCCCTGTCGGACGTGGCCCGCATGCTTTCCGACCTGCCGCTCGAGGGCGAGCACCTCGACGAGGTCCACGACGCCGTGTACGCATCTTCCGGCCACGGCTATGACGAGGAATACCGGCTCTCCGATCTCTTTTCCGCCCCGGGTGCGGGCGTGGGCGACCAGGGCCTGCCTTCCAAGGCCGGCGGCTACAGCCGGCCGCTGCGCGAGCTCTTCACCGACTATCTGTCGCAGCGGTATGCCACCAAGGCCGGGGCCGCAGACGTGGAGCGCTACATCAACGCCCTCAGCGAGTCCGACATGCAGATCTACTGGCCTTATTCCGAGAACTGGGACGGCCGGTCCTTCCCGATCGTGACCTTCGACCCCGGCCCGGGCATCGAATCCAACTACGGCTACGAGGTCCGCATCGACCGCGACGGCGCCCACGTCGTGGACTCCGTCCTCGTGACCGAGGAAGTGGCCCGGGAACGGCCGGTCTGGGTCATCAACCGCAACGACGACGCGGCCTTCACCCCGTTCGAGCCCTTCGAGGAACCGTTCACCAAGGCCGCCAAGGACAAGGGCGACACGACTGACAAGGAGTACATCCTCAGCATCCGGGACTTCAAGATGATGCGCAACTACGACAGCTGGTTCGGGGGTGCGAGCGAGTTCTTCGTCAAGACGGGCGCCGTGGACGGCTTCAAGGCCACCAAGGACGAAGACCTGAAGAATTACTCTCCCAGCCTGACGGACCTGATGATTGTGGTCAAGCGCAACCAGCTGGGCCGGAAAGTGCCGTTCAACGCGCTCCTGCTGACGAATTTCACCGAGCAGATGGAGAAGATCGCCTTCATGGTAATCGAGGACGACGGCGGCACGACCACCAGCTGGAAGTGCAGCGCCGTCGTCAAGTACAATTCCAAGCAGTACGGCTTCGAGCTCGAAATCCCCTACAAGGACAAGGACGACATCGTCTGGCGCGGCCAGCTGACGCGGAACTATTTCCAGGAGGTCTTCGAGAAGGGCGGCGGCACCCTCAGCGGCCGCTTCGGCGACGTGGAAATAACTTTTGCGCTGGAATGAGAAAATGCTTATCTTTGTTCAGAAGTGTCCCTTCTGAACATGAGCAACAAAGGTTTTTCTCTACAACTGGTGCTGCGGAGCTTCCGCTTCGCGTTCCGGGGCGTGCGCGTCCTGTTCCGGGAGGAGCACAATGCGTGGGTGCATCTCGTCGTGGCAGCACTGGTGGTCGCAGCCGGTCTCATCTTCCGGATTTCCCTGACAGAATGGGGCCTGGTGGCCATTGCGATCGGGGCGGTCTTCGTCTCCGAGACGTTCAACTCCGCCCTGGAGCGGCTCTGCGACGCCGTCCAGCCGGAGCAGGACCGACGGATCGGAGACATCAAGGACCTGTGCGCCGCCGCCGTCCTGCTCTGTGCCCTCGCTGCGGCCGCCATCGGTCTGCTGGTATTCGTTCCCAAAATCCTGGCGCTGCTATAGCGCCGTGACGGTCATTTCGCACGCCGCGCAGTCGAAGTGCAGCGCGAGGCGGCGACCGTTGTTGAGCAGGAAGAGTTCCTGCGGGGGTTTCGCGCCCTGGTGTTTCGGGCAGAGGCCCAGCTCGTAACGGACGCAGTACCTGGATCGCATCAATTCAATTTCTGTATCCGGACCGGAATGATCCCGGAGGTGGTCATCAGCCTGCCCCGGGAGGGCATTTCCGCAGTGGAGCGAGGACCGTTTTCTTTGCCCTCCCGGGGCAAGGCTGCTGACCCCGTCCAAGTCTTCCGCGACGAGCCGGCGCATGCTGTTGATCGTGGCGGCGCTGAGCAGCGGGAGCTGCCCGCCGGCCGTCTCGACCCCGAGCGCGTCCACGCTGAAGTGGTAGATGCCGCTGCGCTTGCCGAGCTGCTCGCGCAGCATCGCCTCGGCGCGCTCCCGGTTCTCGGCCGTCTCCACGTCGGCGTGGAAGGGACTCAGCAACTCGCGGCCGTCCGGGGTCCGGGCTTGCAGCTCGATGACATATTTCCCGTGCACCCGCACGCTCAGCGACACCGGAATCTCCCGGCGGCAGACCTGTGTCTCGAGGATTTTCTCGAAGGCGGCGCTGACGTTGCGGTAGAGGGTCATCCCCTCCCGGAGGTCGGGGACGTCCCTGCAGCGGACCTGCAGGCCCTCGCAGACGTCGCCGCGGAAGCCGGTCACCCCGTCGGCCGTGGCCAGGGCGAAACCGTCGCCGTTGTGCAGCTCCAGGCCGCGGTGCAACGGTTTCACGTCGAAGCTCATGCCACGCCCGGGATCGCGCCGTACGGCATGTACGGTCCCGATGGCCTCGCCCATCGACTTGGGCGCGTCCTTCGACGACCACGCGCCGCGCCGGCCGTCCAGGAACAGCTCGGTGTAGCCCCGGTTGAAGGTCTTGGCGGTGTCGGGCGTGAAACCGCCCGTGACGATGCCGAACGAAGCGCGGCGGTAGCGGTCGGGGTACTTCGCGACCAGGGCGTCCAGCGCCAGGGAGTAATCCCGGACGACGTTCCGGACATAGGAGGCGTTTTTGAGGCGCCCCTCAACCTTGAAGGAACAGACGCCCGCGTCGGCCAGCTCTTCCAGCCGGTTCTTCAGGTTGAAATCTTTCAGCGACAGCAAGGCTTTGCCCCGGACCAGCACGCGGCCGTCGCCGTCCACCAGGTCGTAGAGCGAACGGCAGGCCTGGATGCACTCGCCGCGGTCGGCGCTGCGCCCGTCCAGATATTCGGACAGGCGGCATTCGCCGCTGTAGCCTGTGCAGAGGGCTCCGTGCACGAAACACTCGAGCTCGCAGTCCACGGCCGAGCGGATCGTCCGGATCTGCTCCAGCGAGAGCTGCCGCTCCAGGATGATGCGCCCGCAACCCAGCGATTCGAAATACCGGGCGCGCTCCGCGTCACGGATGGCGCACTGGGTGGAGGCGTGGAGGGGGACCGTGATGTCGTCCCACGCGGCGATCCGGGGCTCCCGGATGATGAAGGCGTCCGCCCCCGCCTCTTGGGCCCGGAGCATCTGATCATGCGCCTGTTCCTCCTCTCCTTCGCGCCACAAGGTGTTGAAGGTCACGAAGATGCGCACACCGAAGCGATGCGCGTATGTGCAAAGCTCCGCAATATCCTCGAAGCTGTTGCCCGCCGCCTTTCTGGCCCCGAAATCGGGGCCCGCGATATATACGGCATCGGCACCGCAGTCAATGGCTGCGATGCCGATTTCCTTGTTCCGGGCTGGAGAGAGCAGCTCGAGCGCCTGCATTACTTCAGGGCGTCAAGCATTTTCTTGGCCTCGGCGCCGTACTTGGGGTCGCTGGCGGCCTTGCTGTAGAACTCCTTGGCCTTGGCGTTGTTCTTGGCCTGCTGGTACAGGGCGCCCACGGTGTAGGCGATGGCACCGGCGTTGCTGGCGGTCGGCGCGGCCTCCAGGTACTTCTCGAAGTACTTGATGGCGTCGGCGTTCTTGCCGCCGAGTTGGGATGCCTGGCCGGCGATCTGCCATGCCTGGGAGTTCTCGGTATAGTCGTTCACCTTGATGGCGGCGGCCACGGCGGCGGCATATTTCTTCTCCTTCAGGGCGGCGGCGGCCTCCTTGAGGTAGATGTTGCCGAGCTGCTTGTGCGCAGTGGCTTCCTGGCCGTTCGCGGCGGCGGTCTCGAAGGCGGCTTTCGCCTCCTCGAGCTTGCCGGCGCCATTCAGCGCGGCGCCCATGCGGAGGGCGGCATTGCCGTTGGTCGGGTCGGCATCAAGAACTTCCTTATACGCGGCGGCGGCACCCTCATAATCCTTGGCATTCAACAGGTTGCCCGCCTTGCTCATCTTGATCTGGGGGATCAAGGTCCTGGCCTCGTCGAGCACGTCGAGAGCCTCATAGGCTTCGGCCACCTTCTCCACTTCCTGCAGGGCGGCGACGGCCTCGTCGAACTTGGAGGCCTTCACGAGATCCTTCGCGATGGACAGCTGCAGGTTGGGGATGATGTTCTTGCAATTCTCCACGATCTCCGCACCTTCCTCGCCCAGGGCCTGAGCCTGCTCAAGCGCCTGCACAAAAGACTTCAGGGCGCTTTCCTTGTTGATGGCGATGGACTCGGCACCGGCATTGTACAGTTCGGTCACCGCAGCCAGATCCTGGGCAAGAGCGGCGCCGAGCGCAACGGCAAGCGTTGCAAGAGTTGCAATAAGCTTTTTCATTTGTGCTATCTGTTTTATTGGTTTTTACACAGCGTGACTGCAAATTTAATCAATTTCTTCTTACTTTTGCAATTGTAATGCGGAAGTTATTTCAACACCTTTTGTTCCTGTTTCTTCTCCTGTCCCCTTCCATGATGCACGGACAGGAGCTTCCGTCCCTTGGCGTCGCGCCGGAAATCAAGCGCGGAAGCCTGCCCGACGGAATCCAGTTCTATCTGGTAACCAACCCCGACCGGAAAGGGTATGCCGACTTCGCGCTGGTGCAGCGGGGGCGGCGGGATGCGGACCAGGCCCGCAGCCTGCTGCGGGAGCTGCCGCATTTCGGGAAGCGCGCCCCGTACCGCTTTCTCGCGGACCACGGCATCGGCTACGGCCCGCAGGGCTTTATCTCCCTGCCGGCGGATGCGGCGCTGTTTTCCTTCCGCGACGTACCGACCTCCGACGAGCGCGTCGCGGACTCGACCCTGCTGATGCTCTTCGACATGGCCGCCGCCTACCGCAAGCCGCAGGCGGTCATCGTCTGCGGCGACATCGACGCCAACCGCATCCGCGAACGGATGGACCTGCTGTCAATGATGGTCCCCGAACTGGAATACAACTATCCGGGCATCGCTTACCAGTGGGCCCCGCAGGACTCCATGTCCCTGCTCGTATCGCAGCGGACGGGCGGCCGGCTGGCCGCCATCAACGCCATCTACCGCGCCGAACGCCTGCCCCGGCAGCTGATGAACACCCCGCAGCCGCTGGTGTCGCGGGCCTTTGCCGAGCAGCTCGGCCGCATTGTGGAGCGTCGCATGAAACAGCGCTTCCAGGCCGCCGGCATCCCCCTGGCCGATTTCCGCTACCGCTATCAGGACAGCGCCCAGGGGCCGGAAGACGAAAGGCACATCCTGACCGCCTGGACCTCGGTCGACGAACTGGACCGTGCCGTACGCTGCTTCGCCGGCGTGCTGGCGGACCTCGACCTCGGCGGCGCCGGCATGGATGAATTCATGGAGGCACGAGAATGGCAGAGGGCCGAGGCCCGGCGGGATGGGGCGCACCGCCTGCGCAACGACGAATACCTCGACCGCTGTGTCGCTTCCTATCTGTACGGGGCCATGCTCGCCTCGGGCGAGATGCTCAGCGCCATCATCGGCACGCACCGGCTCGAGGACGAGCGCGAGCTGACGCTCTTCAATGGCTTCGCCCGGGCGCTGCTGGACTCCACGC
>CAJOMY010000035.1 GCA_905235775.1 uncultured Bacteroidales bacterium
TCACGGCTGCTTCGCTAATATTACCAATATCTTTCTGCTGGTCAGCAAAATAGTAGTACACGCAAGCACGATCTGCATCGTCCCCGTGCTGCCCATACCCTGCAGCACCGCCAGGGCACTGTCCGGGCGCTCGTTGATGTAGGACTCCACGTCATTCAGCGTGCTTTCGACGCGCTGACGCTGCTCCGTATCACAGGCCGCAAGCAATATGGAGGCAAATAGGGATAATAACGCTATTCTGGACAGGCGAAACATATTTTCAAAAATAACGCATTTCCACTGAATATCAAAAAAGGCCGTCCCGGAGGGCGGCCTTGAAAGGGAGGGAGAACGCATTAGTTCTCGAATTTCTTTTCTTTGACGCGGGTGAGCTTTTCCTTCATCGCGTCCACGGCTTCCGTGATTGCGTTCTCGAAGGTGTCGGCCTCCCGCTCGATGATGAGCTCCTCGCCCGGGATGTGGATCTGGATCTTGGCCAGCTTGCCTTGCTTGAGATGGTCTTCGAGCGCTACCTCGATCTCATCGGCCAGATCCTCGCAGAAGCGGGACAGGCGCGAGACTTTCTTCTCCACGAAGGCGGTGAGCTGCTCGCCGGCTTCGAACTTGAGGGCTTTGAATTTAATCTCCATGGTTACCATCGTTTTTTGCCCGTGGGTGGGCGGATTTATAAACTTTTTGCAGTCGCTCGATGGAATTGTGCGTATAGACCTGGGTCGCCGCCAGGGAGCTGTGGCCCAGCAGTTCCTTGATGGAATTGAGGTCCGCTCCCCCGTCCAGCAGCTCCGTCGCCAGCGTATGGCGCAGCACGTGCGGAGACTTGCGGCCGCTGATGCTGCCGACCTGCCCGAGGGCCGCCTTGACCGCCCGGTCCACATAGACCGGATACAGCCGGGCGCCTCGCGGGGTCTGCAGGAGCGGGGCTTCCGGGGACTGGTCCGCGTATTTCAAAGAGTCAACCGATTGTAAATATAACAAAATTTCATCACAAAGCGAATCCGTCAGCGGAATTTCGCGCATTTTGTCTCCCTTTCCCCGCACGCGCAGCACGCGCCGCGAGAAATCCACGGCATCGCGGTTCAGCGAGATCAGCTCGCTGCGGCGCAGCCCCGTGCCGTACAGCAGCCCCAGGATCATCCGCTCCAGCCGGTCTTCGTATTTGCCGTATTCCAGCACCCCCTTCGTCCGCTCGAAGTAGTCCTGCATCGACTCCTCCCGGTAGAACTGCGGCAGGCGTTTCTCCTGCTTCGGCCGCGCCACCAGCCGCACCGGGTTGCTCTCCAGCACGCCCTGTTTCATCAGAAACTTGCAGAAGCCACTCAGCACGCTCAGATGGAGATTCACCGTCTTCGCGCTCTCCTTCTTCGTATCCATCAGATACACCTCGTAATTTCTGACCGACTGTACCGACATCGCTTCGCTCCACGGCAAACTGCCTCCTGAAACGTCCGACTGCGTCGGACCCCTCCCACTGCCTTCGGCAGCGGGCACCTCCCTCTTACGAAGCCGAGGGTGGCTACGGTTTCCGGAGGCAGTTGCCGATTCCGCTGCGCCTGTCGGTTCAACAGCAAAGGCGATATAATCTTCAAGGATTGAACGATAGATTTCAACGGTCCGGGGCGAGTAGCGGCGGATGCTCGAAAGATAAGTGAGATATGCGTCAATCATACCTCATGCAGGCCGAGCCCGGAAGCGTGCTGCCGCATGAAGGCGTCCGCCTCCTCGAAATTGTTGCCGATGACCCCGTCCAGGATGGCCTCCTTGACCATCTCCTTGAGCAGCCCGATCTCCCGGCAGGGCGGAATACCGTACACCCGCATCACATACTCCCCGTCGATCGGATTCTTGAAATTGCGGATCGCGTCCTTCGCCTCCACCTCCACAAGCTTGCGCGCGACCAGTTCGAAATTGGCACGGATCCGCGCCACCTTCGCCTCGTTCTTCGAGGTGATGTCCGCATTACAGAGGATCATCAGGTCGTCGATGTCGTCGCCGGCGTCGAAAAGCAGGCGCCGCACGGCGCTGTCCGTGACCTCGTCGTCCACCAGCGCGATGGGACGCAGGTGCAGCCGCACAAGCTTCTGGACGTACTTCATCTCGTCCAGCGGCAGGCGCAGGCGATCAAAAATCTTCGGGACCATCCGGGCGCCGACCACCTCGTGGCCATGAAAAGTCCAGCCGACGGCCGGATCGTAACGCTTGCTGGCAGGTTTGCCGATATCGTGCAGCAGCGCCGCCCACCGGAGATAGAGTTTTTCAGATTTCTCCGCTACGTTCGTGAGGACGGCCAGCGAATGTGCGAAGTTGTCCTTGTGACCGCGGCCGTCCACGGTCTCCACCCCCTTGAGGGCGAGCAGTTCCGGCAGCACGTGAGCGAGCAACCCCGCCTCGTCCATCAGGCGGAAAGCCATCGCGGGATCGTCCGCCGCGAGCATCTTGTTCAGCTCCTCGGCGATGCGCTCGCAGGAAAGGATACGCAGGCGGTCCGCCATCCGGCGCATGGACGCCATCGACTCGGGAACGATGGTGAAAGGATGCTCCGGGGTGGACAGCCGGGTCGCGAATCGCACCGCGCGCAGCATGCGCAGCGGGTCGTCGGAATAGGTCGTGTCCGGGTCGAGCGGCGTGCGGATGATGCCGTCATTGAGGTCGCGGATGCCGCCGAAGGGGTCCACCAGGGCCCCGAAGTCCTCCGCCTGCAGCGAGAAGGCCATCGCATTGATGGTGAAGTCCCGGCGCTGCTGGTCGTCCTCCAGGGTGCCGTTCTCCACGATGGGTTTGCGCGACTCGCGGCGATACGACTCCTTGCGCGCGCCGACGAACTCCACCTCGTCGCCGCGGAAATGCAGCATGGCCGTGCCGAAATTCTTGAAATAAGAGACGTGCTGCTTCGTCTTCTCTCCCACGGCCTTCGCGAAGTCGATGCCGCTCCCCTCCACGACGATGTCGATGTCGGCGCGCGGGCGCCCCAGGAAGCAGTCCCGCACGAAGCCCCCGATCACGAAGGCACGCACCCCCCGCTCGGCAGCGACTTCGCTGACGATGCGGAAGATCTCTCGATCCAGGAACTGGGCGGTTATCGTGGACATAGCATCTCTTCATAAGTGGGGACCTGCTCCGTCGGGACGAAGCGCTCCCCTTCCAGACGGTAAAGATACGTCTTTTTTCCATTAGTAAGAAACAGCCAGCGCACGCCGAGCACGGCATTGTAACGCATGGCCTGCTCCACGACGCGGGCGTCAAGCGCCACCTCGGGGCGCTTGCACTCCACCACCGCCAGCGGCGCGCCGGCGCGGTCGTAGACCAGGATGTCCGCCCGCCAGGCCTTGGCGCCGAACTTGAAACCCACTTCGCTCATCATCATGTGCTCCGGCACGCCGAACGAATCCCGAAGCTGTATGATAAACCACTGCCGCACCCGTTCCTCGGGTGTGGCAGTGACTTCTCGTTTGCGGAGCGGGTCCCAGATCAGCTCCATGCCGGATTATTTCTTGCAGCGCACGGCGGCTTCCTCGATCGGGAACGCAGCCTTGTAGTTTTCGAGGTATGCCTCGAAACCGGCTACGTCCGCAGGATCGGGCGCAATCTCCGTGCCCGTATTGCCGGAGAAGACGATCTCGTCCAGAAAGTCGGGCAGGCTCATCCCGCTGCAGTTGTTCACAAGGAACGAAGCCAGCAGGGCGATGCCCCAGGCGCCGCCTTCCCCCGCCGTCTCCATCACGGAAATCGGCGAATTCAGCGCGGCGGCGAGGAACTTCTGGCCCACGACCGGAGTCTTGAACAGCCCGCCGTGGCCCGTGATCCGCTCCACCTTGACCTGCTCCTCGCGAAACAGCACGTCGTTGCCGATCTTCAGCACCGCAATGGAGCCGTACAGCTGTGCGCGGAAGAAATTGGCCAGCGTGAAGTTGTCGTTCGCGCCGCGCACGAACAGCGGTCGCCCCTCGGCGAAACCCGTCACAGGCTCGCCGGAGACGTAGTTGAAGGCCACCAGGCCGCCGCAGTCGGGATCGCCCTGGAGGGCTTCCGTGTACAGCCGGCCGTAGATATTGTTGTCCTCGGCACCCAGCAGCTGCTGGTATTCGCGGAACATCTTCACCCAGGCGTTGAGCTCGGACGTGCAATTGTTGCAATGCACCATGGCGACGAGATTGCCGTCCGGCGTCGTGACGATGTCGATCATCTCGTTCGGCTTGGAAAGTTCCTTCTCCAGGACGATCATCGAGAAGGAGGAAGTGCCGGCCGAGACGTTGCCCGTGCGGGGACGGACGGCGTTGGTCGCCACCATGCCGGTGCCGGCGTCACCCTCCGGGGGACACAGCGGCACGCCGGCATGCAGGTGGCCCGAGATGTCCAGGCGCTTGGCGCCGGTCTCCGTCAGGCAACCGGCCGCTTCGCCGGCCTGCAGCACCCTGGGCAGGATGTCGCGCAGCTTCCAGCGGAACTTGTACGGGGCCACGAGTTTCTCGAACTTCTCCACCATGTCGGCGCGATAGTTCCCGGTCCCGGGATCGACGGGCAGCATGCCGGAGGCGTCGCCGACGCCCAGGACCTTCTCTCCGGTCAGCTTCCAGTGGATGTAGCCGGCGAGGGTGGTCAGATAACCGATATCCTGCACGTGGGCCTCTCCGTTCAGGATGGCCTGATACAGGTGCGAGATGCTCCAGCGGAGCGGAATGTTGTAAACAAAGAGCTTGGAGAGCTCCGCGGCGGCGGGCCCTGTGTTGGTGTTGCGCCAGGTGCGGAACGGGGCGAGCAGGTGGCCTTCTTTGTTGAAGGGCATGTAGCCGTGCATCATGGCGCTGATGCCGATGGCGGCGAGGTGCTCGATCTCCAGGTCGTAACGCTTTTTCACGTCGGCGCGAAGGTCGGAGTAGCATTGCTGCAGACCGAACCAGATCACCTCCTTGCTATAGGTCCAGAGGCCGTCCACGAGCTGGTTTTCCCACTCGAAGCTGCCTTGGGCGATGGGGATGTGGTCTTCGTCCACAAGCACCGCCTTGATGCGGGTGGAGCCGAACTCGATACCGAGGACGGCCTTGCCGCTTTCGATGGTTTTTCTTGCGTCCATGGCTTATTTGAGCGCCTTGTTCAGCATGTAATAAACCTCGTTCATCCGGAGTTCCTTCTTGAACGCTGGGATGGTGGTATTCTTGTCGATATGCACGAACTCGATACCGGTCATCTCGGCAAAGTCGTCCCAATATTCCGCCGTGATGTCGTAGCTGAAAGCGGAATGGTGCGTGCCGCCGGCCAGGATCCAGGCGCCGGCGCCCACCTCGAAGGTCGGCTGCGGCACCCAAAGGGCGGAAGCGACGGGGAGCTTGGGCATCGGATTGGGCTCGATGCACTCCACGTCCTGCGCGATCAGGCGGAAGCGGTTGCCCAGGTCCACGACCGTGGCCTTGATGCCGGGGCCGGTCTTCGAAGTGAAGACCAGACGGGCGGTCTGCTGCTTGCGGATACCAATACCAAGGAAATGCACTTCCAGCTTGGGTTTGTCGCTCGCAATCATCGGGCAGATCTCCAGCATATGGCTCTGCAGGCAGGAAGACCGGTCACCGGCGAAATTGAGGGTGTAGTCTTCGAGGAAGGAGCAGCCCGTCGGCAGGCCCTGGGACATCACCCAGAGGGTGCGGTACAGGCAGGCGGTCTTCCAGTCGCCTTCGGCGCCGAAGCCGTATCCTTCCTCCATCAGGCGCTGCGAAGCGAGACCCGGAATCTGGTCGAAGCCGCAGAAGTCCGGGGCGGTCACGTCGGCGTCGCCCAGGTCATCGAAATTGGTGGTGAAGGCCGTGGCGCCCTCGTCCTGGAGGACGCGGCGCAGGGCAATCTCCGCCCGGGCGCTGTTGCGCACCTTCTCCCAGTACACCTGCTCGCCGGACTCGTCGATCTTGATCGTATAGAGCTTCTTGTACTCCTCGACGAGGGCGTCGGTCTCGGCGTCGGTGACCTTCTTATAATACTCCATCAAAGAGGAGACCGGGTAGTAGTCCACATGGTAGCCGAGGCGCTGCTCGAATTCCACGCGGTCGCCGTCGGTCACGGCGACGTTGTTCATGTTCATGCCGAACATCAGGCAGCGGACATTTCTGGCATCCGCCACGCCGGCGGCCACGCGAGCCCACACGGCGATCTTCTGCCGGGCCTCGGCGCTCTTCCAGTAGCCGACGACGACCTTGCGCGGCACGCGCATGCGGGTGCAGATGTGGCCGAACTCGATGTCACCGTGGGCGCTCTGGTTCAGGTTCATGAAGTCCATGTCGATGGAGTCCCAGGGAATCTCGGCGTTGTACTGGGTGTGGAAATGCAGCAGCGGCTTCTCCAGAGCCTGGAGGCCCTTGATCCACATCTTGGCCGGCGAGAAAGTATGCATCCAGGTGATGACGCCGACACACTTGGGATCGTTGTTGGCGGCTTTCATCACGTCTTCCACCTCACGGCTGCTGTTGGCCGTGCCTTTATAGACAATCCTGACCGGAATGTCACCGGAGGCGTTCAGGCCTTCGACCATCTCCTTGGAATGTCCGTCCACGGCGACGACGGCGTCTCCGCCATAGAGGAGCTGGGCGCCGGTCACCCACCATAATTCGCAATTTTCAAATGCCATATTGTTTGTAAATTTATATGTTATTTTTTCTTCTGTCCGTAGTAGGCGTTGGGGCCATGCTTGCGGCTGTAATGCTTCTCGATGAGGAGCTTGTTCATCGTGGGCGCAAAATTCGTGATGTAGATGCCGTTCAGCTTCACCGAGGTGTTGATCTTCACGGCGATGGAGGCCATCTTGGCCACTTCTTCCAGCACGACGGCGTTGTGCACCGCGTTGTCGGCGTCCGTGCCCCAGGTGAAGGGGCCGTGGTTGCGCACCAGCACCGCCGGCGTATCGTCCGGACTCAGCTGCCTGAAGCGCTCGACGATGACGTTGCCCGTCTCCTTCTCATATTCGCCGAAGACCTCCGCCTTCTTCATGTTACGCGTGCAGGGGATGTCGCCGTGGAAGTAGTCGGCGTGGGTCGTCCCGAGGCTCGGGATGTCCACGCCGGCCTGGGCCCAGGCCGTGGCGTAGGTCGAATGCGTGTGCACCACGCCCCCGATGTTCGGGAAAGCCTTGTAGAGCACCAGGTGCGTCGGCGTGTCGGACGAAGGATTCAGCTCCCCTTCCACGATCCTGCCATCCAGGTCCACGACGACCATGTCGGACGGCTTCATGTGGTCATAGCTGACTCCGGAGGGTTTGATGACCACCAGGCCGCTCGCGCGGTCGATGGCGGACACATTGCCCCAGGTGAAGATGACAAGACCATGCCGGACCAAATCGAGATTGGCCCGGCATACCTTTTCTTTCAATGCTTCAAGCATAGACTACCAGAAGTAAATGTAAAACGCGATCGTGAAGGCCAGGATGATGCAGGAATGGATGACATCCCAGGTGCTCCAGGAGGCCCGGGTGGCGGCCTTCTGCTCAGGCGTGGCCGTGCCGAAGCACAGGCCCTGCACCTGCGCCTCGGTCGGTTTCGGGGTCAGCCAGGTGACCACGAGGGCCAGCACGATGCAGAAAAGGAACATCCAGACGCAGAAGGCGTACACGTTCAGCTCATTGAAGATGAAAGTGAACACGTTGTGCGCTTCGGGATTGAGGATCATCGTGATCAGGCGCGTGAAGCCCAGGATCAGGCCCACGATGAGGGTCCACATACCGGCCTTCGGGGAGGTCTTCTTCCAGCAGATACCGAGGAGGAACACGGCCGCGATGGCCGGCGCCAGGAGGCTCTGGACACTCTGGATATAGTTGTACAGGCTCTTGCCCATGCGCTGGATGACGAAGATCCACAACACGCCGAACACAACCACGACAATGGTGGCGATACGGCCGATCGAGACGAGCTCCTTCTCATCAGTCTCCGGATGCCTGCGCTTGTAGATATCAATCGTATAAAGCATGGCGGAGGAGTTGTAGAGCGAAGCCAGGGAGCTCATCAGGGCAGCGAGAATACCGCAGATCACCACCCCCTTGAGGCCGACCGGCAGCAGGGTGTTGACGAGCATCGGGAAGGCGATGTCCGGATTGGCCACGGTGCCGTCGGCATTCACGCCCAGAGCGGCGGCCAGGGTCTGGCCGACCTGGGAATCCGGCGTCTTGGTGAGCGCGAAGGCGATCATGCCCGGGATCAGGAACAGGAACACCGGGAGGAGCTTGAGGTATGCGCCGAAGATCGTGCCGCGGCGGGATTCTTTCTGGTTCTTGCCGGAGAGGACGCGCTGGACGATGAACTGGTCCGTGCACCAGTACCAGAAACCGATGATGGCGGAACCGAAGAGGGCGCCGTACCACGGGAATTCGGAATCCTGACCGCTGCGCATCAGCGTGGTCATCGAGTCTCCGTATTCGTTGACAGGCTGCGCGGCGCAGATGTCCATCATGGCGTTCCAGCCACCGAGTTCGCGCAGGCCCAGCCACAGGATCACAAGCGAGCCCAGCAGCAGGATCGGCGTCTGCAGGACGGATGTCTTGAGCACCGACTCCATACCGCCGATGACGGTGTAGATGGCGGTGATGACCACAAGGGCCAGGGCGGCCACCCAGAAGTTGATGCCGAGCAGGGTGTTCAACGCGAGGCCGCCGGCGAGGACGGTCACGGACACCTTGGTCAGGACATAGCTGGCGAGGGACAGCCAGGTGAGGATGCTGCGGCTTTCCTTGTTGTAACGCTTTTCGAGGAACTCGGGCATCGTGTAAACCATGCTGCGCTCGTAGAACGGCACGAAGACCCAGCCGAGGATGAGGATCATCCAGCCCTGGATCTCCCAGTGGGCCTGGGCCATGCCGGCGGAAGCGCCGGTGCCCGCGAGGCCGATCAGGTGCTCGGAGCCGATGTTGGAAGCGAAGATGGACGCGCCGATGGCGATCCATGTGGCGCTGCGGCCACTCAGGAAATAATCGCCGGAGGTCTCTTTTTTCTTACGGGAGACATCCCAGCAGATCCAGACCATCGCGAGGAAGAACAGACCGATGACGATCCAGTCCCAGGACGCGAGGGAGATGCGGTTCAGGTCCGCAGCCTGTAAAGGCAGGAAATTAAACATTGTATGACACGTTTTGGTTGTTTATTTCACGCTGAAGGCGAAAATGCAGTGGCTGCGGTAGGTCTCGCCGGGACGGAGCACCACGGAAGGCCACTGGGGTTTGTTGGGGCTGTCCGGATAGTGCTGCGTCTCCAGGCAGATGCCGGTGCGCTGCTGGTAGACCACGCCGCCCTTGCCGGTCACGGTGCCGTCGAGGAAATTGCCGCTGTAGACCTGGATGCCCGGCTCGTCGGTATAGACTTTAAGGTCGATGCCCGTCTTGGGGCAATAGAGCTCGGCGGCGACGGCGTTGAGTTCGCCCGCGGTGTCCAGAACCCAGTTGTGGTCGTAACCGTTGCCGTTCTTGAGCTGCTCGAAATCATACTCGCCGATGCGGTCGCCGACCTTGTGCATCACGGTGAAGTCCATCGGGGTACCGGCCACGGGAAGGATCTCGCCGGTGGTCATGTAGGTGTCGTCCACCGGGGTGTAACCGGAGGCGTTGACATAGAGTTCGTCCTCGCAGATGCTGTGGTTCGCCGGATCGCCGGACAGGTTGAAATACGAGTGGTTGGTCATGTTGATGATCGTCGGCGCCGTGGTGGTGGCCTCGTAGGCGATTTCGATCCTGTTGTCGTCGGTCAGGGTGTAGGTCACGAACGCCGTGACGGCTCCCGGGAAATTGTTGTCCCCCTCCGGGGAGTCCATGCGCAGCCGGATATGGCGGGCGTCGGCCTCCACGACCTTGTAGGGCTGATACTGCCAGCCGGTCGGTCCGCCGTGCAGACAGTGGCCGAAATTATTCTTCGGAAGGTCGTACTCCACGCCGTCCAGGGTGAAGCGCCCCTGGGCGATGCGGTTCGCATAGCGCCCGATGGAGGCGCCGAAGTCGGTCTGGTTGTTTTCCGGATAGTAGTCCTCGACCTTGTCGAAACCCAGGACCACGTCACGCTTCACGCCGTCCTTGTCAGGCAGGACGATGGCCGTGATGCGGCCGCCGAAGTTGGTGACGGTCACTTCCATTCCGGAATTGTTGCTCAGCTTGTAGAAACGGTCGCCCTGCTCGCGGGTACAGGAGAAGGCGACGAGGGCGCAAAGCGCCACCAGAAGGGTTTTTGCGGTTTTCATATCGTGTAAAGATAGCTATTCTTCCGATAAATATCAAATCTTCGTCTCCACCAGGCGCATCTCGTAGATGCCGCCGGTCTGCTTGCCCTCGTGCGCGACAATCTTCACGCGCACGGCCTTCCGGCCAGCGAGCAGGGCATCCGGCACGGGGAACTCCTCGGTGATGAAGGCGGACGTGTTCCAGCGGCCGGTGTTGTTGACCGACTGCAGGAGCGTATCATCCACGTAGATATCGAACTCGCGGGTCTTCCACTCCCCCACGCCCCAGTACTTCAGGAAGACGGACAGGCCGGTGCGGCCGCCCGTCTGCAAGAGGTAGCTGAAGTAGCGTCCATTGCGGGCGTCACGGTAGAAGACGTCGTTGTCGTTGCCGGTCATGGAGCCGTTCGTCTGCATCTGGTGATCCGTCTCCGGCTGCTGCTCGCCCGGCTGCACGCGGTCGGTCGTGCGGGCGTCGAGCGCGGCGCGTGCCTGCTCCTCGCGGGCCGTCTCTTCCAGATATTCGGCGTAGTCGCCGGGCGTCATCGCCAGCCAGTACATCATGTAGCGGGCGTCGTGAATCTCGAAGAAGGGCTGCAGCTCGCCCTCGATGCGGTTGTGCACCTCGCCCGTCAGGCGGAAGTGCAGGGGCTCGCCGGGAATACTCTCCAGCTGCGTGGCAAGGCCGTCGATGTCGTCCGAGACGAAGAAGGGGGCCTCGGCGACCGGCAGCCTGGCCCCGCTCGCATACTGCCCGAAGCGGCTGTCGTCCGCAATCAGGTGCGCAAGGTCCTCGGTGCCCGTTTTCATACCGAGCAGGATCGGGCCGTGCATCAGGGCCACGTACTGCGGCACGTTGACCAGGTGCTCCACGCGGTTCTCCATCGGGAAGCGGACCTCCACCACGTCACCTTTCTTCCAGCGGCGCGCGATGCGGACGTAGGAAGAAGGCTTGCCGGACAGGCGCCGGCGGAGTTTGCCGTTCACGCGCACCTCGAAGGCGCCGTCCTGCACCCATGACGGGCAGCGGAGCTGCAGGGCGAAGCGCCGGCGTCCCTCGGTGATGCGGAAGACCGCCGTCTCCCCATACGGGAAATCAGTCTCCTGGCGCAGCGTGACGCCGCGCTCGCGCCAGTTCAGCTCGGATGCGGCGTAGAGGTTGACATAGAGCGAGCGGCCCTTGTGCGTATAGATGAACTGGCCGTATTTGCCGTGGTTCTCCATGCCCGTGCCCACGCAGCACCACATCGCCTCGTTCGGGGCGGAATAGTTGCGGTAGTGGCGCGGCCGTGCGGAGGTGAAATAGACGTAACCGCCATGTTCGGGATGCTGGGTGGACAGGATGTGGTTGAAGAGCGCACGCTCGTAGAAATCGGCATAACGCGCCTCGGGCTCGAGGCGGTGCAGGTCCTCCGTCAGCTTGAGCATGTTGTAGGTGTTGCAGGACTCGGGACCGTCGATGTCGCGGACGAAGTCGATGCAGGCGTCCGCGCTCGGGAAGTGCTCCCGCCGGCTGTTGCCGCCGAAAGCGAGGCTGCGGCCGCCGGTCACGTTCTCCCAGAACCAGCGTCCGGCCTCCAGGTAGCCCTCGTCGCCCGAGAGCTCCGCGATGCGCGTGAAGCCCACGGCCTTGGGGACCTGGGTGTTGGCGTGCATGTTGTCCAGGATGTCGTCGTGGTCGCGCATGGCGTCCAGCAGGAGCTTGTGCGAGAAGCGGCGGGCGCAGTGGAGGTAGCTCTCATCGCCGGTCAGCGCATAAGCGTCGGCGAGCACCTCGTTCATGCCGCCGTGCTCGTTGCGCAGCATCTCCTCCAGCGTCCCACTGTACGGCGCACAGACGTAGATTTTCTTGCGGGTCATTTTCTCACCTCCTGCACACAGCACCAGCTCTGCGGTGGGCGTTTAAGCCCAAAATCTGACAGCGGGCGCGTGGTGTCGTAGATTACGAGGTCGGAGATATGCCAGCCGTAGCCTTTGCTTCTGTTTCCCAAGTACTCCTTAATCTCTCGATCTGTCAGACACGGAGATAATTTTTCAAGCACTAACTCGTCGGGTATGCTTGCGGGAAGCAAGGTATTGTTGAAGATTGGCATTACATGATCGCAGACAAACTCTCCGATGACGGCGCCGCGCCCTTTGTAGATAAAGTGTCCTTCCTCGTCAACCCACGGAATCTCTGACTCCGCTTTCGTCTCGTAAATGTAGCATTTGAACGGCGGCTCGATCTTCGGTCGAGTCTTTCGCACCTCAACGGTCTTTTCGCCGATGGCGATCCTGGCGCACCACTCCGGCCGGATCGATAGCATTACGGCTTTATTCATTCTGCGACTCCTTCACATAATTCCGGCAGATTTGCCCGCACCAGCGCACAGGCGACCGGCGGTGTCACGGCGTTGCCGCATTTGGCGGTCTGTTCACATTTCGGATACGGGTTGCCGTCGGCGTCGTGGTCGATGATGTAGTCCGGCGGAAAGCCCTGTGCGGCAAACAGCTCTTTCGGCTGCAGCATACGCATCCGGATGTCCGTGATGATGTATTCTTCGCCGTGGATCGTTACCAGCGCGAACCGGTCTTTGGTCGTGATCGTGTCCAGCGGTTTCGTCACGCTCTTTGCCACGCCTGTCGAGAAGTATTTGACCAGAAACGCCTGTACCTCGGCGTGATGCAATCCTCCGGCCGTGACGGTCGTCAACGGCTCGTCCATCGGCTGACCGTCCTGATGGTTGCGCAGCGTCATGATGTGCGCCGTGACCAGGCTGTTGTGATCCTTCGACGTGACCGTCCCGAGCGGCTTGTCCGCCGCGCTGCCTGAACCGGTGTACCCGCCCGCGTAGTTCTTCATGATGTGCGCGATTGACCGCGCGT
>CAJOMY010000036.1 GCA_905235775.1 uncultured Bacteroidales bacterium
CTGCGGAAGGGCGTGTACCTCGGCAGCACGGGCCCGACCTACGAGACGCCAGCCGAGGTGCGCTTCTACCGCACCGTGGGCGCCGACCTGCTGGGCATGTCCACCATCCCGGAGGTGATCGTCGCCCGGCACTGCGGCCTGCGCGTCTTCGGCATGTCCGTCGTGACCAACTGCGCCAACACCGACAACGTCGCGGGGAATGACAACGACGGCGACGACGTCGTCAAGCAGGCCGATGCCGCCGCCATGAAGATGACGGAGCTCTTCTCCTCGATGATCGCCACCCTGTAGGCCTGCTGCAAACCTCCTACAGAGCGGAATCGAGAAAATCGATAAAACTCTGAATATTAAGGTTATAGGGATAGGGACCGGAAAGGCGCCCGCCGTCGCCGTCGAGGAGGAAGTAGTTCGGCTGGGCATTGACGCCGAAGTCGTGCAGGGCGATCCAGGAATTGACGCGTCCGACATCCTTGAGCGGCTTGCCGCGATCGTTCATCACCCATTTCTCCTCCGGCAGCTTCGTCTTGTCATCCACGTGCAGCGCCACGATCACGAAGTCCTCGCGCAGGCGGCGCAGCACCTCCGGATCCGACCACACGCGCTGCTCCATCTCCCGGCAGTTCACGCAGCCGTAGCCCGTGAAGTCGAGGAACACCGGCTTGCCTGCAGCCCGGGCGGCGGCCAGGCCGTCCTCGAGATTGTCCCAGGCCCGCAGGCCGTGGGCCACGGTGATGTTGCCGCTTCCGTCATTCCCGGCCACGTTGTCATTCCCGGCTTGACCGGGAACCTGCCCGAGCACGAAATCCTGCGTCTGGATGGGCGGCAGATAGCCGGACAGGGCCTTCAGCGGCGCGCCCCACATGCCGGGCAGCAGGTACACCACGAAGGCGAAAACGGCGATGGCGAGCGTTAGGCGCGGCACACCGAGGTACTCCAGCGGCGTGTCATGCTTGAAGCGGATCTTGCCGAGCAGATAGAGGCCCAGCAGCGTGAACACCGCAATCCAAATGGCAAGATACACCTCCCGGTCCAGCAGGTGCCAGTGGTACGTCTGGTCGGCGACGCTCAGGAACTTCAGGCCGAGGGCAAGCTCGATGAATCCGAGGACGACCTTGACCGAATTCAACCAGCCGCCGCTCTTGGGCAGCTTCTTCAGCAGCGAGGGGAAGAGCGCCAGCACCGTGAACGGCAGGGCGAACGCCACACTGAAGGCCAGCATCGTGACCATCGGCGTCCAGAACTCCCCTTGCGTGCTCTTGATCAGCACCGTGCCCACGATCGGCCCCGTGCAGCTGAAACTGACGAGCACGAGGGTGAGCGCCAGGAAGAAGATGCCGCCGAGACCACCCCGGTCGCTGTTCCTGTCCGCACGGTTGGTCCAGCGGGAAGGCAGCGTGATCTCGAAGGCGCCGAAGAAACTGGCGGCGAAGGCCATGAAGACCAGGAAGAAAATGAGGTTCGGCAGCCAGTGCGTGGACAGCCAGTTGAAGATGTCGGCCGTGACGCCGTCGCCGCCCACGATCCAGGTGATGCCGATGATGAGACTGATCGGGACCGTGTATAGCAGGACGATGAACAGGCCGTAGAGAAACGCCTTCATGCGGCCCTGACGGGCATTCTCGCTGCCCTTCATGAAGAAGGACACGGTCATCGGGACCATCGGGAAGACGCACGGGGTCAGCAGCATCGCGAAACCCCACAGGATCGCCTCCAGAATCAGCGCCCATAAACCGCCTGCATTCCCGGCGCCTGCACCGTTCTGCTGCTCCCCTCCGGAAACGTCCTCCTGCGTCGGACCCCACCGCTGCGCTTCGCTTGCGGTCCCCCCTCTTACGGTGCCGGGGGTGGCACGGTTTCCGGAGGGGACAGCAGAACTGGCATCTCCGTCGCCGGGAGAAGCCGTTTTGCCCAGGGGAAGATCCGGAATGCGGCTGCCGGACAGCGATGCGGCCGACTGAGCCTTGAAAAACGCTTCAAAATCCCAATCGACAGGCAGATAGCAGGCTTCTCCTTCGCAGGGCATGTAGGTCACCGTACCGGTGACGTGGTCGATGCCGGGATCCAGATCGCCGGTCAGGACCAGTTGGTTGGTGCCATCCGGTGTCTGCTTGACTTCGGATTTCCAGTGGATCTCCGGAGCAAGCTGCAAGAGCATGACCAGCGGAAGAATCAGATGCGACAACATGGCAGGGCGACGAAGGACAGGGTAGCTACTTGGCGATGGCGACGGAACGCGTCTCGCGGATTACGGTGATTTTCACCTGACCCGGATAGGTCATTTCATCCTGGATGCGCTGCGCAATGTCGGTGGACAGGCGCGCGGCCTGATCGTCGGACACCTCCTCGGCGCCCACGATCACGCGCAGCTCGCGACCGGCCTGGATGGCGTAGGACTTCGTCACGCCCGGATAGGACGCAGCCAGGTCCTCCATTCCCTTCAGACGCTTGATATACGACTCGATCACCTCGCGGCGGGCACCCGGACGGGCACCGGAAATGGCGTCGGCCACGAGCACCAGCGGCGCGTAGATCGAAGTCATCTCCATCTCCTCGTGGTGCGCGCCCACGGCATTGCAGATCTCGGGGCGCTCCTTGTACTGCTCCGCCAGTTTGGCACCCAGCAGGGCGTGCGGGAGTTCGGGGTCGAGGTCGCTCACCTTGCCGATATCGTGCAGCAGGCCGGCGCGGCGGGCCACCTTGGGGTTCAGGTTCAGTTCGGAAGCCATGATGGCGCAGATGTTCGCCACCTCACGGGAGTGCTGCAGCAGGTTCTGGCCGTAGGACGAACGGTATTTCATGCGGCCGATCAGCTTGACCAGCTCCAGGTTCAGTCCGTGGATGCCCATGTCGATGCAGGTGCGCTTGCCCGTCTCCAGGATTTCGTCCTCGAGCTGCTTGCTTACCTTCGTGACCACTTCCTCGATGCGTGCGGGGTGGATGCGGCCGTCGATCACCAGCTGGTGCAGCGCCAGGCGCGCCACCTCGCGGCGGACCGGGTCGAACGCGGACAGCAGGATAGCGTCCGGGGTGTCGTCCACGACGATTTCCACGCCCGTGGCGGCTTCCAGGGCCCGGATGTTGCGGCCCTCGCGGCCGATGATGCGGCCTTTGACCTCGTCACTCTCGATCGGGAAGGTCGTCACGGCATTCTCGATGGCGGTCTCCGTGGCGGTGCGCTGTATGGTGTTGATGACGATGCGTTTCGCTTCCCTGGCGGCGTTGAGCCGCGCTTCGTCCATCGTGTCGTTGATGTAGGCCTGCGCTTCGCTGCGCGCCTCTGCCTTCATGTTCTCCACGAGCATCTTGCGGGCGTCTTCGGCGGTCATGCCGGCGATGTTTTCCAGCTCTTTGTTGACCTGGGCGGTCACGCGCTCGCACTCTTCCAGTTTGGCGTCCAGCTTGGTCTTGAGGGCATTTACCTGGCCTTTCTGGGAGTCCAGGTCGTGCTGGCGGCGGTCCAGTTCGCCCTGCTGCTGCCGGATCTGTCCTTCCCGGGACTTGATATTGTTTTCGCGCTCGTGGAGCTCGTTGTTTTTCTTGTTCACGAAATTCTCGTGTTCGCCTTTGAGCTGGAGGAACTTCTCTTTGGCTTGCAGGATTTTCTGCTGCTTGATGCTTTCGGCCTCGAGGTTCGCCTTCTCGATGATGGCGTCCGCGCGTCCTTTGGATGCGGAGCGGCTGACGAGTATATAAATTGCAAGGGCCACTGCGGCTCCGGCAATTGCTGCTAGGATGTAGTACAATAACATAATATATTAATTAACAGTTTTCTATTTTGTTTCCCCATTTTTCGTTCCAGTTCCAGTTCCAGTTCCAGTTCCCGGACTGTTTGCTCCTTCTCCCTGTCGCTTCGCGACCCTACCCGGGAAAATGGTCGAAGGAGCAAACATTCCGGTCACTTCTCCAATCTCTTCTCCGGTCACTTCTCCGGTCTCTTCTCCGGACTTCTTGCAAGCTCCGCCCGGGAAAATGCAAACAGTCAGTATGTAAAGCAGAAAACTGTAAAAGAAAAAAAGCCGTCAGCCGAACTTTCAGAAAGCCTCTGATTATGTTTTGGGCTCCGCTCTGTCCCGGGCTTCCCGTCATGCGGGCTTGCCTTCCCCAGCGCGAGGTGACCCGGTTCCGAAGAACTTGTTGTTTTCAGAAGATGGGCCTGACGGCTATTACTTTTTCATCATCCCCTCCAGATAGGCTTCAACATCCCCTTGGAGCGCCTCAACCTCTTCGATGAGGTTGGACATCTTCTTCTGGGCGGAGAGCTTGCCGGCGGCTTCCTGGATCGCCACGAAGACCAGCTTGTCCTCCGGACTGCTGTCGGGGAACCGGGCGTCGAACTTGGTCATCATGGCCGACACATCCGCCGCGGCGAGACGCATCAGCTGCTCCATCTCGGGGGTGGCGGCGCTGAGGCGGTACGGTTTACCCGCGACTTTGAGTGTAATGTCCTGAGCCATATCAGTTCTCCAGCAGCTTTATGCATTTGTCAATCTCACGGATCAAGCGCGAGATCCGCTCCTTTGCTTCGGCGGTGTCGCCGACGGTCTGGAACGCACGCATCAGCTCGAGATTGTCTATCTGTTGGTTCAATTCAGTTATCTGCTCTTTGTACTGCAGGCACTTCTCCTCGCTCGCTGCCAGTCTCCCGGCAAGCAGGTCCGCACGCTGCCTCTCGGCCTCGTACTGCGCAACCAGCCTGGCGATATGGGACTTGATATCTTCGAGCATAGCAGAAAATACCTAAAATACAAAAGCAAATATAATGATAATCTTGCAAAACATCAAGCGAACACAAAAAAAGGAGAACCCGGGGTACGGGGCCTCGGGTTCTCGGGAAGAATAATATTTATCTAAAGAATATTAATTACTTCGCAGGTTTGATGATGACGGTGCGGCTCAGCACATCGCTGTTGAAGAAGATCGGATCCACGCCACCGTTGGCAACGCACTCGAGCTTGCTGGCAGGGACACCGAGGCTGACGAGGTAGTCAAACACGGCCTTGGCACGCTGCTCGGAGAGAGTCTGGTTGCGCTTGGCGCTGCCCGTCTTCTTGTCGGCGTAGCCGGCGACGACGAACTTGCTGTCAACATTCATGATATCCTCAGCAAAGAGCTGCAGGCGGGCTTTGTCCTTCTGGTTGAGGACGGCCTTGTTGATGTCGAAGAACACGGCGGTGGAAGCAGGGATCTCCTTGTTGATGTACTTCTCGACTTCCTTGACAACCTCCTTCTCGACGACCTTCTCGACGATCTTCGGGTTCTTGGCGGCGTACTCGCGGGCCAGGGCGTCGGCAGCCTCCTTGGAGAGGTAACCGGCAGCAGCGGCGGCGGCAGCGGCGCGGGCGAACTTGCCATGCTTGCCACCGATGGTCCAGATGGCATTGAGGGTCAGGCGACCGGTACCCTCGCCCTTGCGATACTGGGAAGCATCGCCGAAGATGGACGGAGTGATGCCGAAGCGACCTTCGAGAGCGAGCTCGAACGCGTTGGTAATGTTGTAGCCGAGACCGAGACCGGCGGTAGCGCCGAAACGGGCCTTGAAGGAGTTGTCCTCAACGACCTTGACGGCGACCTGCTCGTTCTGGACATTCGCGAACTTGGTGTTCTGCTTGGAGAAGTTGACGGTGGGGCCGAGGAAGGCGTACACGTCGAACTTGGCGAGGTCGTCCGCGAAGATGTTGCTGAAGTTGATGATGCCGTCGACATTGAGCTCACCGAACAGCTGGTTCTTGTAAGCGCGCGGGTTGGCGGCATCGACGTCGAAAGCGTTGCCGACCTTGGCGTCGAGGGTCTGGAAAGGACCGCCGATGACGGCACGGACACCCCACACCGGAGTGATGTACTTACCGACCATAATGTTGCCATAGAAGGAAGGAGAGTTGAAACCACCGTTGTAGACGGAGATGACACCGCCACCGATGCCGACGAACACATCATTCCCCTTATAGGCAGTCTGGGCGTTTGCGGCGAAAACACCGGCCGCAAGAGCGATAGACAGAGCAAGAGCTTTGAGTTTCATATCGTTATTCTTTTAATTTCGTTAAACTACAGTAGGGGCGTGTCGATTACTCGTTGACAGCGAGACCACCACCGGCGTTCTCACCGCCGAGGCCGTGGCCGTGGCCGGCATGATAGTGGGCGTGGCCCGGAGCGCCAGGATAAGGAAGTTCACAGTACTGGAACTCAGAACCTACATACTCGTGGGTGGTGACGGTACCGACCACTGCTTCCTCTTTAGTAATGACATTGAAGGCGGTGAGGGTATATACATACTCGCCCATAAACTGACCGACCCAGGCAGTCCACATGGACCAGGCAGAAACCAAAATCTCCTCTTTCTCTTCGACCTCCTCCTCGAACGTCTCCAACCCCTCATCGATAAGATACTCAACCAGAGAATTGTAAGCCATCTCATGGCCCGGGTAGAGGCAACCGGATTCGTCCACAACCTCCAAACCCTCGGTGTGGGTATACTTCACAACACCGGTAAGATAGAACTCACTGTTGTTGTAGTACCAAGAAATCTCGGGAACATCCCCGACAGGGCTGGCATGGCTGTAGGTCGGATAGTGATCGTTGACCAGATACTTCACTTCGATAGAGTAGTCCTCAAGTTCGTACTCGAGTTCATACGTCCAGTCCCCGGACTGAATCGTGCCCTCGTAGACGATAACCTTGGCGACGCCATTGTAGTGGCCACCGGCAAGCACCTTGGGGACCTGATGGGTCGTCGTGAAGGCCTGCTCGCCATTGAAGTTGTCGCTTGTGATTTCGATGTTGAGGGTCTGCTCGGCAATGGGCTGGCCTTCGGAAGCGGAGGCGGACCACTTGTTTCCGTTGATCGCGGTACCGTTGACAAGGATGCTGTAGACACCGTCATAGGCAGCGCCCGTGCGCAGGTCAACGACATTGATCGTAACGTCCGCGGTGGCACCGCTGAGCGTGAAAGCAGTCTCAAGCTGCTCAGGCGTGCAAGCGGCAATAGCACCAACTAACGCAATGAGTGAAAAAAACTTTTTCATTTCTTTAAAATAAATATTAAACATTAAACTAATTTCCTGTTTCGTCCGCAAAGCGCATCCCAGTCCGGGATGCAATACTTTACGACCGACAAAGATACAACGAAAAAAACAAAAAACAAAAATTTTTAAAAAAAGATTACTCCTTCCCAATTATACCATTAATATAATAAGGATTGTAGTAGTTCTTGCTCACTAGATTGTCGGCGGCCTCGGTCCGGAACTCCTTGTAGTAGGTCTGCTCGTTGTTGGCGTTGTAGTCGAAGGTGAGCTGGCCGGCGGTGGTGATGCGCGGCACGTAGCCGTGGCGGCGGCTGCGGTACGGCGGCAGCGAGATGTGGATGCGGAAACCGCCGTTGGTGTGCGGCTGGAGGTTCTTGGCGACCAGGTGCCCGTCCGCGGTGAAGAGCAGGCCGCGCTCAGCGTAGAAGCCCACCGACACGTGACGGAAGTGGCGCACCATCTCGAACTTGAGGCCGTAATCCCCTACCAGGAAGCGCTGGGCGCGCAGGGTGAACTGCGTCTGCAGCGCGGCGTTGTAGTAGTTGCCGGCAATGTTCCAGACGAATTCCGGCTCCCAGTAGAAACGCCAGTTGAAGCCGAAAAAGCTGCCCACCGACACGACGCCCAGCTGCGTGTCCACCCAGAAGCGCTCATTCGGGAACCAGTAGGCCAGCTCGAGCGCGGCGCCGTAGCGGTTGTTGCTGAACTGTCCGATCGTGAACTTGCCCAGGACGTTGAGGTGCCAGGGGTCCCGGAAACGCTGGGACAGCGTGACGAAGCCCGGATGGACCATATGGTAACGGGACTCGAAGAAGTCGGTGAAGACCGGCACCACGAGCTGGTACGAGAAGCGGGCGCCAGGCCACAGGGGGACCTCCAGGGCCGGCTTGAGCTCCCAGAGCGACTGGTACACCTGCGTGATGATGAGGTTGATCAGCGAGACGACCGGATACACCGTGATATCCACCTTGCCGAAGCTGTCGTTCAGCATCTTCTGCCTCCGGACGGCGTCCCAGGAAGCGTCGAGCCGCTTGGTGGTGCTCCAGTGGCCGGCCTCCGGGTCGTAGGTGATCGTGACTTCGGGAACCTTGTAGGAGGTGCCGATCAGTTTGACGGGTTTGGTCTCGTCCAGCCCGGCGCCCTCCAGAATCTGCACGGCGCGGGCGAAGCCCTCTGCAGGCAGCTTGTAATAGTCGTTCTCGACGGTGAAGGCGGTGAACGCCGGCGTCTCGACGGCGCGGACGTTCGCAAATCCGGCCTCCGCGAGACGGCGGGCGGTGCGCTCGGCGCGCGTCTCCCCCAGCGAGAGGCTGTCCGGGGCGGACGTCACCTGAGCGGCCGACGCCAGCGGCATCAGCAGCGAGGACAGGAGGCAGAAGCGGCGGAGTCTGTTCATCGCGGGAGGATTCTATCCTGCAAAGTTAATATTTTTTCAGGACTTCCCGTGCGATGAACTTGGGATTTCCGTTGTTATAGTCGTAGGAGTCGTGCCGGACCGGGCCGACGCCCGGGGCGTACCAGTTCTCGGAGACGGTGTCACGGTTGCGGCCGACGCCGCGCTCGATCTTGCGCTCGCGCAGCACCACGCACTCGAAGGTGCCGGCCGGCACGGTGACCTGCTCGAAGCGGAGCACCTCCCGTCCGATGACCTCAATCGAGTGCGTCATGATGCCCGTCTTGACGGTGCAGCGGGCGTCCGGCAGCCGGTCGCCGGGCTTCATGTCGGCGGGCAACACGGCGGGAGAGCCCTCGACTTGCTGCTCCATACCGGGGAACATGTTGTGCAGGACCGCCCGGAGCGAGGCGCCCAGGTCCTGCTCCGTGGCGCCGTCGGGGCGGACCGTCGTCGTCATCGGGGCGGCGCCGCCGAAGAGCTCTCCCCCGCCCGGGCCGCGCATCGTGAAGATGTATTCGACGACAAGCCGGCCGCCTTCGCGGCGGGTGCCCGTGTATTCCAGGGTGGTGGTCCGCTCGAGGCGGCCGTTCGCCTTGGTGCGCTCGTAAGTCAGCATCCGCCCGGCCTGCGTGGGCGTAAACGGCTCCCCCGCCCGGGCCCCCAGGCCCGCAAGCAGGAGCGATATCAGCAACAACACATGTTTCATGCTGCAAAGATGCGAAAAAATCCCGTACTTTCGCCTCTGAATCATCACTGCCCTGTCCCCAGACCCCGGTCTGTCCTCAAATCAGCCCTCCAGCGAGGACGGCTATCGGGAATAATTATTCGGTCCGGCCGGGGTAGGCTTCGAGGGCCTTCCGGAGGACGACGAGGGCCTGGGCGAGGTCCTCCTTGCAGAGGACGTAGGCAATGCGCACTTCCTGGCGGCCTTCGCCGGGCTCGGTGTAGAAGCCGGCGCCGGGCGCCATCATGACCGTGGCGCCCTCGTACTGGAAGTCGCGCAGGCACCAGATGCAGAACTTCTCGGCATCGTCCACCGGGAGTTTGGCCATCGTGTAGAACGCACCCATCGGAATGGGCGAATACACGCCGGGAATCTTGTTGAGCCCGTCGATCAGGAAGTTGCGGCGCTCCAGGTACTCCTCATAGACCCCGCGCAGATACTCTTTCTGCACGTCCAGCGACGCCTCCGCCACGATCTGGCCCAGCAGCGGCGGAGACAGGCGCGCCTGGCAGAACTTCATCACGGCGTCCCGCACGGCCTTGTTCTTCGTGCAGAGGCAGCCGATGCGGATGCCGCACTCCGAATAGCGCTTGGACACGGAGTCGAACAGGACGACGTTCTCCTCGATCCCCTCCATGTGGAAGGCGGAAATATACGGCATGCCGGTGTAGATGAACTCCCGGTACACTTCGTCGCTGAAGAGGAACAGGCCGTGCTTCTTGACGATGTCGCGCAGGCGCTGCATCTCCTTGCGGGTGTAGAGGTAGCCCGTGGGGTTGTTGGGGTTGCAGATGAGGATGGCCTTGGTGCGCGGGGTGATCTGCTCCTCGAAGGCCTCCACGGAGGGCAGGCGGAAGCCGTCCTCGATGTTGGTCTTGACGCTCTTGATCACGGCGCCCACGGAGATGGCGAAGGCCATGTAGTTGGCGTAGAACGGATCCGTCACGATCACTTCATCGCCGGGCCCCAGGCACGCCAGGAACGCGAACAGCACCGCTTCGGACCCGCCCGTCGTGACGATGATCTCCTCCGGGGAGAGGTAGATTCCGTATTCGGCATAGTACTGCACCATCTTGGTGCGCAGGGACAGGTAGCCGTCGGAAGGGCTGTATTCCAGGATGCTGCGGTCCACGGCCTTAAGGGCGTCCAGGCCGCATTGCGGCGTCTTGATGTCCGGCTGGCCGATGTTGAGGTGATAGACGTGCACGCCGTTGCGCTTGGCCGCATCGGCGTACGGAGCCAGCTTCCGGATCGGGGAAGACGGCATGTTCTGCGCGCGTTGGGAAATCTCCATGGCACAAAGATATGAAAAAGTTCCGGACCGTGAACAACAAAACGGGTTTCGCTCACGCGGAACCCGTTTCCCACAATACAATTAACCAAAATCTACCACCCGTATCACCTCAAATCGACAGAATGAACGGGCGCAATACAAATTTAGCGCTTTCCCCCACACAGGAATTTCACTCAAAGACCAATAACGAGCAATCTTGTTTCAAATCCTTGAATAAGCGGGGAAAAGGGATCATTCATACCAGTCGCGTACGTTCGGATTGACGTTCTTCTCGGCGAAAGGAATCGGGAAGTAGCTGTGCTTCTCTTTCTTGAAGCCCATGTCCGGGTGTGCGGTGACGCACCAGCCCCAGAGCAGCTTGAAGTTCGGCTGGGCGCGCTGGTAGTATCCGTCGACGGTGGCGTCATACTTGAGAAGACGGACTCTTCGTTGCCACGGCCGCTGTAGTGGTACAGCGTCTCCATCCTGTCGGACGGGACCAGGGCGTATTTGCCGGACTGGATGACCTGCCCGAGGGCGGTCTTGGCCCCGGCATAGTCGCCCTTGAACATCAGGGCCTTGCCCTTGACGGCCTGGCAGAAGTGGTCGAGGAGCTGGTTGCCTTCCACGCCGGCTGCCTTGCCCTGCAGGGCTGCGGCGGCTACGCGTTTCGTGACATAGCCGATGCAGGAGACCTCCAGCGTAGTGCCGGGGATGACACGGATCTCGAAGTTTCCGTCGACATCCGTCATGGTGCCATTCGTGGTGCCGGGCACCGTGACGGCAGCGCCGATGACGGCCTGCCAGCCGGAGTCCACGACACGGCCACGAATGACAGCGGTCTGGGCGGAAGCCAGGCTCGCACCCAGAATGCTCGCAGCGATGATCACGGAGATCGCTGCTGCTTTCGTAAACGTTTGTTTGATCATAGATTAAACTGTATTTGGGTTAATAGGGCTACGGGGGATCACAATCACCGCAGCATTTTCGCAAATATACGCGATAATTTCTTAGATAATCAAATATTTGAGTAGATTATTGTTGAAAATGAATCAGCATTGCTTCGGATTATCGTGTCGCTTGAGTAAATATTGATACGGAATGATTCCCGTTTTAAGGGAATAATCCGTAACTTGCAGCCGATATACAAAATTTCCCGATGAGACGGTCCCATGTCCTCCTCCTGCTGTTCGCCGCCCTGCTGGGCGGCCCGGCGGCGCACGCCCTCGGCTATTACTTTTTCGAGCACTACACCACGCACGAAGGCCTCCCCTCCAACACGATCCACTGCATCTACCAGGACAGTTTCGGCTTCGTGTGGATCGGCACGCGCGACGGCCTGACCCGCTTCGACGGCTACGACTTCCGGAGCCCGGTGCCGTCCGGAGGGACGAACATCACCACGCTGGCCAGCGTGGACATCGCCGAGGACGAAGACGGCCTCATCTGGTTCAGCACCACCGCCGGCATCGGCTGTTACAACCCGGGCACCGGAGAGACCCAGGACCTCGGCCGGATGGGCTCCGGCAACGTCTCGTTCGACATCCAGCCGGACATGAAGGGCAGCATCTGGCTCACCGGAGACAAGATCTACCGCTACGAAAAGGCGACCGGCGGGCTGAAAGCCTACGCCACCGGCAGCAGCATGCCGCGAAAGATCGTTGTCGACAGCTACGACGCCGTCTGGGCCATCCTGGCCGACGGAAGCCTGTACTTCTATAACAAGCGCGGCGATGTCTTCAACCAGGCCGACATTCCCTGGCGCCTGACTTTGCTGGAACCCGCCGGGGACGGCCGGATTCTCGCCACGACCACGGCGGGCGATGTCCTGCTGATCAACACCATCAACCTCACCCAGGAGCCCCGGACGGTTTTCTCCAGCGCCGGACGCTCCGACGATCTCGAGATCCGCAACATTCTGGAGCGCCGCTCCGGCGAATACTGGATCGGGACCAACCGCGGACTCTTCGTCAGCAACACGAACGACGGCTCCGTCTCGCACATCCGCCATCTCGACGCGGATTCACACTCCCTGTCCGCCAACCTCGTCACCTGCCTGTCCAAGGACAAAGCCGGCAACATCTGGTCCGGCACCTACTACAACGGCATCAACATCTGGCAGGACAAGCAGGATGGGCACTGGCCGAGGTTGGCCGTCAGCCTTGGGTGATTCAAGACATGCTTCCAACTAACGCAGCTATTTCTGCTGTGGGTGTTGGTTCTGTACAACTTACTTTCTTCATCTTCTTGGCACTCTTCACCATCATGCTCATCGCAGAGATTGGTATTATGCTGAAGGCGATTAAGAAGGGGCCAGAGATAAATGAATAATTGACAATT
>CAJOMY010000037.1 GCA_905235775.1 uncultured Bacteroidales bacterium
CAAGCAGATCAGCAACTTCGCCAACTCGATGGGTCAGGCTCCCGAACTCTACGAGGGTGAGTACATCTATCAGTACGACAACAAGATGATACGCATTGGTGTCATCGATGGTATCCTGTACCTGAAGATGCTTAATTATGAGCAGACCGAGGGCTACGCCTATGAAATGAAGCCCGTGCGCGACTTCTTTGACGCCACGATGATGGGAATCTTTGCCCAGACGCGCACCGACAGCGTGAGCGGCTATTTCGACTTTGGCCTGAAGGACATTTTCAACGGTAACGGTCACTTTTACACGAGCGTCCCCAAGAGCAGCGCCACATTAGAATTGTTGCGCTCGCTGTGCTCGATCAGGGTGAGTGATTCCTTCGGCAACGAGGCCGATGACGACACCGACTTCTCCTCTTTCGTGTCGGGCGCTATCGACAAGCTACAGCCACTGGACTAAACTTCGTTAGATACAAGAAAAACGGGTGCATCATGTGATGAAGCACCCGTTTTTGTGTTGTCGTGCAGATAAAAATCAGAACTTGTAGTTGATGCCCAGGCCGATTACGCCTTGGTCCACCTTGCGGACGATGGTGTGGCGGTACTCCAGGTTGACGCCGAAGTGCTCTGTGAGCTCATATTCCACACCTGCACCCACGTTCAGGCCGACGTGATTCTCCTCATCTGATGACTCGCCAGGGAATTTCACCTTGGTCATCGTGTAGTTCAGGCCTGCCAGAGGATAGAAGTAGAGCTGCTGGTTCCATAAACCCAACAGGTAGTGCGCATTCAAGTTCACATCCCACCATGTGGTGTGGTTGTGTTCAAAGAAGAAGTTGAAGTCTACCTCGGCGCGCAGCTGGTCGAGAATGCCGTATTGGAAACGGGCACCTAAGCCCAGACTCTCGATTTCACTGCCATAAACCAGGTTGACACCCGCAGCGGTCTCGCCCTGTTGTACCTGTGCTTGACTCACACCCATACCCAGCATGAGGGCGCATGCAATAGTTAAAATCTTTCTCATGTCTTTTTCTAAATTAAAATGATGTTTTTTATTTAAATGAGTAATTGCCGCTTGATAAAACGTGTAAAATTACTCCTTTTTTTTGATACTCACAACATTTTTTCCTGTTTTTATCCAGATTACGCCCAAAATCGGCAATGCAGGTACCAAAAAAGCTGCCCTTGAGAGGCAGCCTGAATCGTTTTGCTAACACGTGTTGTTTAGCCTAGATATGCCTTGAGCAACTTGCTCTTTTGACCCTTGAGGCGGCGGATGGCTTTTTCCTTGATCTGGCGCACACGCTCACGTGTAAGATCAAATTTGGCGCCAATCTCTTCGAGGGTCATCTCCTGGCAGCCGATGCCAAAGAACATCTTCAGGATGTCCCTCTCGCGCGGGCTCAGCTGGTCCAGCGCACGGTTCACCTCCTTGGCCAGCGACTCCTGGTTCAGGGTCGAGTCGGCCATTGGTGAGTCGTTGTTGGGCAGCACGTCCAGCAGGCTGTTGTCCTCGCCCTCGACGAAAGGCGCGTCCACGCTGACGTGACGGCCGGACACGCGGAGGGTATCGGCGATCTTGTCCTTGGGAATGTCAATCATCTCGGCCAGCTCGTCGGTGGACGGCTGGCGCTCGTTCTCCTGCTCGAACTTGCCGAGAGCCTTGTTGATCTTGTTCAGCGAACCCACCTGGTTGAGCGGCAGGCGCACGATGCGGCTCTGCTCGGCCAGGGCCTGCAGAATGCTCTGGCGGATCCACCACACGGCATACGAAATGAACTTGAAGCCGCGCGTCTCGTCGAACTTCTCGGCGGCCTTGATCAGGCCGAGGTTGCCTTCGTTGATCAGGTCAGGCAGGCTCAGGCCCTGGTTCTGGTATTGCTTCGCAACGGACACGACGAAACGCAGGTTGGCGCGGGTAAGCTTCTCCAGCGCCTCCTGGTCGCCCTTGCGGATGCGCTGGGCGAGTTCGACTTCTTCTTCCGGGGACACCAGCTCTTCGCGGCCGATCTCCTGGAGGTACTTGTCCAGGGACGCGCTCTCGCGGTTGGTGATGGACTTCGTGATCTTTAGCTGTCTCATATCTTGAATAATCTCTGCCCACTTATACGGAACAATCCCGCGTAAGTTTCACACGTACGCGGGATTTTTTCCAACGGGTTTTGAACAAGGAGGCGCAGGGACGTCAGTCCTTTCCGAAGCCGAAATAGCCGAGACGGCCGTTTGCCGTGGTGCCTTCGATGAAGATGGAGCGCTTGCTCTTCTTGGCGATGTCGATCACGTCCTGCGGCTTGCTGACCCGCTGGTCGTTGACGAAGCGGATCACGAAACCGTCCTCGCCCCCGGCCTGCGCCAGTTTGCCATTGCCGGCGGAGACGATGAGCACGCCGTTCTCGACCGCCTTCAACTGGGCGCCGTAGAAGGCCACGGTGCCGTCGCTGGCCACGGTGCCGTTCTCGATATTGCCGTCCTGGAAGGTGACGGAGAGGTCCTGGGTCTTGCCGTCGCGCACGATGCGGACGGTCGCCTGGTCGCCCGGATGGAAGCTGTTCACCTTGGCCTGAAGCTCCGGCATCGTGGCGATCTTGGTCCCGTCGATGTTGGTGATGATGTCCTCGGCCTTGATGCCCGCCTTGTCTGCGGCGCCGCCCTTGACGGTCTCGCTCACGTACACGCCCTCCGGGATGGAGAGTTTCATCTTTTTGGCAATCTCCTCGTTCACGGTGCCGCCGGTGATGCCGAGCATGGCGCGCTTGACGGAGCCGAAGTCGATCAGGTCGGAGACGACCTTCCGGACGATGTTGGACGGGACGGCGAAAGAGTAGCCGGTAAAAGAACCGGTCGTGGAGATGATGGCCGTGTTGATGCCCACCAGCTCTCCCTGCTTGTTCACCAGGGCGCCGCCGGAGTTGCCGGGATTGACGGCCGCATCGGTCTGGATGAAGGACTCGATCTTGAACTCACGGGAATTGCTCGGCATCGAGCGGCCCTTGGCGCTGACGATGCCGGCGGTGATGGTGGAACGGAGTTCCTCGCCCAGCGGGCTGCCGATCGCAAGCACCCATTCGCCCAGGCGGAGCTTGTCGGAGTCGGCGAACTGCAGCACCGGCAGGTCGGTGGCGTCAATCTTGATCAGGGCAACGTCCGTGACCGGGTCGGTGCCGATCACGGTGGCCTCGTAGGTCTTGTTGTTGTTCAGGGTCACCTCGATGGTGGTGGCGCCGGAGACGACATGGTTGTTTGTGAC
This sequence comes from uncultured Bacteroidales bacterium, assembly GCA_905235775.1. Classification (GTDB taxonomy): domain Bacteria; phylum Bacteroidota; class Bacteroidia; order Bacteroidales; family UBA932; genus Cryptobacteroides. The sequence goes on from CAJOMY010000037.1 coordinate 3,236, forward strand.
GATATAGCCGTCCGGGCGGATGATCACGCCGGATCCGCTGCCCTGGCGCTCGCGGTTGCCGTAGTTGTAACCTTCATCCCCGAAGAAGAAACGGAAGAAGGGGTCGATATGCTGCTGCTCGCGCTGTTGCTGGGGCTTGATGGTGACCTTCACATAGACGACCGCCTCCACGGCATTCTCGGCCGCGTAGGTGAAATCCGGGTAGTCGGAAAGTGACAAGTTGACAGTGCGGACGGTCTGTCCGCCGGACGGATAAACGGCTTGTCCGGTCGTATCATTCTGGGCGGGAGCCGCGGACTTCACGATGGCAAAGGCCGTCAGGCCGCTCAGCAGAACGGAAAGCAATACAATAAGGAATCCTTTTTTCATATAAGCGAAATTTAAATTTGTCCGTGGAATAAAAAGTCAAATTATATGCCAAAATAAAAGTTTATTTCTAAATTTGCAAGAACGATATGACGAATCAATAAATCGACTGATATGGAATTCATAGTTTCTAGCGCCGGTCTGCTCAAGGGCATTCTCGATGTTTCCAAGGCGATTCCCGCCAAGACCGCCCTCCCGATCCTGGAGAACTTCCTCTTCGTGCTCAAAGACGGACAGTTGGAGGTGACCGCCTCCGACCAGGAGCTCACGCTCCGTACCGTCGTCGCGGTGGACAGCATCGCCGACGAAGGCAGCATCGCCGTGCCTGCCCGTCAGATGATGGATCTGCTCAAGGCCCTGCCCGACCAGCCGATTACGGTCAAGACCGCCGGCGAAGGTTCTTTCGAGTGCGTCTGGAGCAACGGCAATTCCTCCCTGCCCTACTTCCCCGCGGCGGACTATCCGGAGATCAAGGGTGCGGTCGGAGACACCCTTTCGGCAACCGTGCCGGCCGGCGTCCTTGCCGAGGGCATCGGCAGTACGATCTACGCCACCGCGGACGACGAGATGCGCCCGGCGATGAACGGCATCTTCTTCGACATGGATCCGGAGAGCACCACGCTCGTGGCCTCCGACTCGCATAAGCTCATCTGCTACACCACCCGCTCCTTCCAGGTGCCGGAGAAGGCTTCCTTCATCCTGCACAAGAAGCCTGCCGGCGTGCTGAAATCCATCCTGGACCGGGATGACGAGGATGTGCGGATCGCCTTCGACTCCTCGAATGTGGTGTTCAGCTTCGGCAGCACGATGATGGTCTGCCGCCTGATCGTCGGCAAATTCCCGGAATACCGCAAGGTCATCCCGCAGAACAATTCCAATATCCTCAAGATCGACCGCAACCAGTTGCTGAACACGGTCCGCCGCGTGGCGGTGTGCGCCAACAAGGCTTCGAACCATATCAAGTTCGACCTCAAGAACGACCAGATTGAGATCACGGCCCAGGACCTGGGATTCGCCCTCGCAGCTTACGAAAAGCTGGGCTGCGACTACAACGGCGGGGAGCTGAGCATCGGCTTCAAGTCCTCCTTCCTGATCGATATCCTTTCGAACATGTCCTGCGGCACCGTGGTGATGAAATTCGCCGACCCGCGCCGCGCCGCGCTGATCGTGCCGGCCGAGGAGGAGGAAGAGAGCGAGAAAATCTGCGGCATCCTGATGCCGATTATGGTGTCCTAGGCCTATGCAGCTGAATCTGACCCGGCCGCTGCTTTTCTTCGATATCGAGAGCACCGGCCTCAATATCCCGGAAGATTCCATCGTGGAGCTGAGCTTCGTCAAGGTCTTTCCCGGCGGGGAGGAGCGCGTCAGGACCTGGCGCATCAAGCCCTGGGACTACATCCGCAACAGCCAGCGTCCCATGAATCCGGAGGCCTCCGCGGTCAACGGCATCCACGACGCGGACCTGACCGGCTGCCCTACCTTCTTCGAGCTCTCCGACGAGATCGCTTCCTGGCTGAAAGACAGCGACCTGGCTGGCTTCAACTCCGCCAAGTTCGACCTGCCGATGCTCTCCGAGGAGTTCGAGCGGGTCAAGCTGGCCGGGAAGGACCTCCACGTGGACTTGCATGCCCCGCTGATGGTGGATGTGCAGAATATTTTCCACACCATGGAGCCACGCAACCTGCGCGCCGCCTACCGCTTCTACTGCGGCGGAGAGGACTTCGAGAACGCCCACAGCGCCGAGGCCGACACGCTGGCCACCTACGAGGTGCTCAAGGCCCAGCTGGACCGTTACCAGGAGCCGGACAAGCACCGCGAACAGGTGCTCAGGAACGACGTCGCTTCCCTTGCTTCCTTCGTCCCGAGGAAATACGTGGACTTCTCCGGGCATCTCATCCAGGACGAGAAGGGGGAAATCCTCATCAATTTCGGCAAGCATAAGGGCAAGACCGCCCGCAAGGTGTGGGAGACCGAGCCCTCTTACTTCGCCTGGATTCAGCAGGGCAGTTTCACCCTCGACACCAAGGCCCAGTTTGCCAGGCTGGAAGAACAGTTCAAGCGCGAGCGCCTGGCCGCCAAGTGGAACGAAAGGCTGTTATAGGCGCTCTTTCCGTTTGATATTGTCCGATTAAATGCTACCTTTGCGACCGAAAAAGCGAAAGGTAGCATTAATACTATGAAAATAATCCCGATCTATACCTGGAACAAGAGAGTCTTCCAACTCAACCGCAGGAGCGGGCACCTGTCCAGGGAGCCCTGGTTCCAGGGGGTTCTTCTGATGGCCTGCGTACTCATGGCAATGCTGCTCGCCAACCTCCCCTTCACCAGCGGACTCTACCGCGACATCCTCGAGACGAACATGCAACTGCACCTGTACAGCGCCGACGGCGCTGTCAACGTGCTGTTCCCGCGCGACCTGACCGTCGAGAAATTCATCAACGACATCCTGATGGTGGTTTTCTTCTTCACGGTGGGGCTCGAAATCCGGCGCGAGGTCGCCCATGGCGCGCTTTCCTCCCCGAAGAAGGCCATGCTGCCCGTCATCGCCGCTTTCGGCGGCGTGGTGGTCCCGGCACTCATCTATACCCTCATCAACCACGGCACGATGGCCGCCAGCGGCTGGGGCATCCCTACGGCCACGGACATCGCATTCGCCGTATGCATCCTCTCGATGCTCGGGGACAAGGTGCCCGTCTCGCTGAAGATCTTCCTGACCGCACTCGCCATCGCGGACGACCTGATCGCCATCCTGGTCGTAGCGATCTTCTACGGAGGGCACATCAACCTGCCGCTGCTCGGCATCGCCCTCCTCGTGATCCTCTTCACCCTGCTGCTCCGCCGCATCGGCGAGAAGATGATGTTTCCCTATATCCTCTGCGCCATCATCGTATGGGCCCTGTTCTTCTACAGCGGCATCCATGCCACGATGTCCGGCGTCGTGATGGCCTTCCTCATCCCGGCCACGTCGCGTTACAACAAGTCGCAGTACATCCACAAGCGCAACCACTACATCCAGATGCTGGACAGAATGGACGGCATTGACGAAGAGCCTTTTCCCAATGGACCGCAGAAACATGCGCTGCGCCGGCTGGAACGCATCGCCCGCCGCTCCATGGACATGACTTACCGCGTGGAGCACGCGCTCTCGCCCTGGGTGGATTACCTGATCATGCCGGTCTTCGCCCTCGCCAATGCCGGCGTGCAGATTACCGACCCGTCCTACTTCAACATGTTCAGTTTCGACGCCGCTGCGGGCAGCGTCGCGATGGGAGTTTTCTTCGGCCTGCTGCTCGGTAAGCCGGTCGGCATCACCCTTTTCAGCTGGCTCGCGATCAAGCTGAAGATCGGCGCCATGCCGGAGAAGGCCGACTGGGCGATGTTCTTCGCCGTGGCCTGCCTGGGCGGCATCGGATTCACGATGTCCATCTTCGTGGACACGCTCTCTTTCGGCGAACAGGGGGTCGAAGTGATGACGCGGCTACGGGACGCCGGCAAGATCGCCGTCCTGATGGGTTCGATCTGCTCGGGTCTGCTCGGCTCGGCACTGATCAACCTCGTGGCGAAATTCCGGCACAAAGAAGGATAACCTCCCCATTTTTTCTTATATTTGCTCCGACACTGAAAACTTAAAAACACTATGGAGCGAATATTCCTGCTTGTATTGTCGCTTGCATCGGCTCTGCAGATCAATTTGCAAGCACAGACGATCGACTCCGGAAGCCGTTGGTTCGACGGCCGGAACATGTATGAAGTCCGGGTAATCTCCGGCGAGATTCAGCTGTTCGCCGAACAAAATACCGGGACGCCCGAAATCGAGCTGGTCCCCATGGCCGAACAGGACGGCTGGTTTTCCCTGAAGGGCGAGGACAACAACGGCCCCCTCCTGCAGCAGAGCTCGATGGCCAGCCTGGTCGAAGACAACGGCAAGACCATGCTGGTGATCTACAGAGGCGGCAAGGTGGACAAGTTGTTCGAACAGACCGGTCTTTCTTCCGAAGAGATTATCGCCGAACGCTGGTATCCCACGGTCAGGGGCCGATACAGCTGCATGGCACCGGACGGACGGACGCTGGAGATCACGGTCGGAGACGATACGCTTTCCGTGAACGGGCAGTCCGTCCGTTACCGGATGGTGACGGGCAATGGCGCCCCGCTCGACGTCCTGGACATCCAGGACGGTCCCGCGAAGGGAGTCTGGCACTTCGTCCGGACCATCGACGGATTCAATGCCTACCGGTCTGTACTGAATGGAAGCGGCGCCGATAACGGATTCTATGACGAAGTGGATGACCATCCTTACATCCTGACCTGGGCCGACCCCGACCGGAGCCGCTGGTCCTACCTTTCGGACGTGTTCATCATCCCGATCCACTACAACAAATCCACCTTGCGGATAATCCGCAACCACATCCTGGCCATGCACGGCTATATATTTCAGTCCAAGGAACTTCAGAAGTATTTCGAGGCCCAGCCCTGGTACAAGAAAGCCAGGAACAACGACTCGGTCCAGCTCAACTTCATCGAGCAGATGAATATTTCCCGTATTCAGGGTGAGGAATCCAAGCCGGACGAATCCCGTATCCGGGTCACGGAAGAGGCTCCCGGCATCAAAAGAAAAAATGGAGCCACTTAACAGACTTGAACTGTTGACCTGCGCGTTACGAATGCGCTGCTCTACCGACTGAGCTAAAGTGGCAATGGGACTGCAAAGGTAGTAAAAATATTGAAACCTCCTACTCGTCCGCGCGATTTTTCTTGTGCGGCATGCTGTCCACCTTAATTGTATTTACTCTACTGAACCTATTGGCATATGAGACTGGAAGGAAGAAGACAGAGTACCCACGTCGATGACCGGCGGGGCATGTCCACCGGCAGGGTGGCCGGCGGCGTGGGCCTGGGAGGCCTGATAATCATCGGACTCATCACGCTTCTGCTCGGCGGCAACCCCGCCGACGTGCTGGAGCAGATGGGCGGTCTGTCCGGCACGGAGATCGTCAGCGGAAGCGGACGCACTCCGACGGCCGAGGAGGAGCAGCTCGCCGTATTCTCGAAGCAGATCCTGGCCGGCACCGAGGATGTCTGGACAGAAATTTTCGCCCGGAACGGCCGGAATTACGTCCCGCCCAGACTGGTGCTCTACAATGATTACGTGCAGACTGCCAGCGGCACGGCCTCCGCCCGGATGGGCCCGTTCTACAACAGTGCGGACCAGACGGTCTACATCGACCTGTCCTTCTTCTCCACGATGAAAGAGCAGATCGGCGCGGACGGCGACTTCGCCTATGCCTACGTCATCGCCCACGAAGTCGGGCACCACGTGCAGTACCTGCTCGGCACCCTGCAGGAGGCCCACCGGCAGATGTCCCGCGTGAGCGAGCCCGAGAGCAACCAGATCAGCGTACGGCTCGAACTTCAGGCAGATTTCTACGCCGGCGTCTGGGCGTACCACGACAACAAGATGTACAACTCGCTGGAACCCGGCGACATCGAAGAAGGCCTCGCCGTCGCCTCCAGGATTGGCGACGACTATCTGCAGAAGAAGGCCCGCGGCTACACCACGCCCGAAACCTTCAACCACGGCACCTCCGACCAGCGTTCCCGCTGGCTGATGAAAGGTTTCCGCACCGGCAACCCGGCCGACGGTGATACTTTCATGCCCGGATATAATCAGTTATAAAAGGGATTTGGCGGCACTGAGCCCGGCGAGGGCGCCGGTGGCGAAGGCGAGCTGGAGGTTGTAGCCTCCGGTGTCGGCGTCGATATCCAGCACTTCCCCGCAGAGATAAAGTCCCGGTACGAGCCGGGATTCCATCGTCTTGGCGACGAAGTCGTCGGTGCAGACACCCCCGGCCGTGACGACCGCCCGCTCGTAACCGACGTAGCCGGCGATGTCAAAAGACCAGGCTTTCAGGGCCTTGGCGATGCTGACCAGGTTGATCCAGACCTTGGTGTCGGTGCGGCTGCGTCGCTCCACCGTGATGATTTCGGGGTGCATGGCCTGGAATCCCGGGATGAGTTCACGCGGCATCAACTTGCCCAGCAGGATGCGGCAGCGCTCCTTCTCCCGGACGCCCCGCGAGCGGGGATCCCGGGCAATCTCCTCCCAGAGCGCCTTGATGCGGACGGTCAATTCCGTGAGGCCTACGCCGGGTTTGAGGTCCAGCACCAGGGCCACGCGCGAGCCGTTCACGAGAGCCTTGACGGCCTTGCGGCTGAGTTGGAATCCGACCGGTCCCTCCAGTCCCCCGTCGGTGAAATCGATATCTCCGAATTCGCTGTCGGTCTCCGTACCTTCGATGCGCAGCGACAACTGGATATTCTTGAGCTGGACGCCGCACAAAGCCTGGCCCAGCTCGCTGAGCGGCGTACTGCGATCTATATGCAAGCTCTTGTCTTCCTGGATTTTATATCCTTTCGGCACCAACGCCGTAAGCGACGGGAACGTCGGCACGATGCGGTGTCCCAGTTCCGCCGCCCAGCGCAGTCCGTCGCCGTTCGAGCCCGTCGTCGGATAGCTTAATCCCCCCGTTGCCACAATCACCCGCCGGCACTGCCATTCCCTTCCATCCTTCAGTTTTACGGTAAAGCCGGGAAGGCAGTCAGTGGGAAGGGTCCTGCGCAGCAGGACGTTTTCCGGGGGGAGCTGACTTCCGGCTTCAATGCTGGCGACTTCGGCGTCGGTTTCGATTTTGACGCCGAGGCTGAGGCAGGCGTTCACCAGCGTGTCGACGACGTCGGACGCGTGGTGGGAGGCCGGGAAGGCGCGGTCGCCACGTTCGACGACCGTCGCCATGCCGAAACCCTCAAACCAGTCCACGACGGCCTGCGAGGGCAGGTTATAAAAGGCGGACTTGACAAAATTCGCCTTCGAGCGGACATGGGCGGAGAACTCGTTCCAATCCTTGACGTTCGTGAAATTGCAGCGGCCCTTGCCGGTGATCATCACTTTGCGGGCCGCTCGCGGCATCTTCTCGAGCACCGTCACCTGCGCCGCCTGTCCGGCATCCACCAGGCACCTGGCGGCATGATAGGCCGCCATCAGACCGGACGCTCCCCCGCCGACAATGACAATTTCCGATTTCATTTCGATGGAAAATAAAAAAGGGAAAGCTTAGCACATCGCACCGCTACGACCTCCTGCCCTTGCTGCCTTCCGGCCCTGGGGGAGTTCAGAGGGAGCTGGTCGTGTACGACTTTCCCGTCGCAAATATAATAAAATTTCAAATGCTCTTGAAAATAAAGGGCAGAATATCGTCCACTTTGGCAATTATCTTGAATTTTCGGTAAATTTGCTCCCGAAATGAAGATTTGCGTGGGACTCTCCGGAGGCGTGGACTCCAGCGTGGCCGCCTTGCTGCTCAAGCAGCAGGGCTACGACGTGTTCGCCATGTTTATGCAGAACTGGCACGACACCGAAGGCACGCTGCATGGCGATTGTGAGTGGGAGGAGGACAAATTCGTCGCGGAGATGGTCGCCCGCAAGATCGGCATCCCGTTCTATTTCATTGATTTGAGCAAGGACTACCGGCAGCGGGTCGTGGACTATCTCTTTGACGAATACGCCCGGGGACGCACGCCCAACCCGGACGTCCTCTGCAACCGGGAAATCAAGTTCGACGCCTTCCTCAAGGCCGCGGAGCGGCTGGGGGCGGACTGCGTGGCCACCGGTCACTACTGCCGAAAGGAAGCGCTTCCGGACGGCAGTTTCCGCATCCTGGAAGGGACGGATCCCAACAAGGACCAGAGCTATTTCCTCTGCCAGCTTACCCAGGAGCAGCTCGGCAAGGCCCTTTTCCCCATCGGCGACCTGCTCAAGCCGGAGGTGCGGCGTCTCGCCAAAGAGGCGGACCTGCCCTCGGCGGACAAGAAGGACTCGCAGGGCATCTGCTTCGTGGGCAAGGTTGACTTGCCTGTCTTCCTGCAGCAAAAACTGCAAAGCGTCGAGGGTGACGTGGTCGAAGTGTACGGCGCCTACTACGCCGATTCGGCGAAACATGCCCGCGACAAGGAGCTGGCCAAGAAGGGTACGGCACTGACTGACAGCGAATTGCTGGAACTGTCCACCCCCATCGATTACGGTGACATCCGCTTCGAGACGGAAGTCTACCGCTCCGGCAAGCACCACATCAGGAAGACGCGCGACAAGGCGAACCCCTGGGCGAAGCGCATCGGACGCCACGAAGGCGCGCAATTCTACACGATCGGGCAGCGCAAGGGCCTGGGCATCGGCGGCCACGCGCAGCCGGTGTTCGTGATCGCCACCGACATTGTGAGCAACACCATCTATGTAGGTGAGGGCGAGACCCATCCCGGACTGCTGCGCAGCTGTCTTCGCATCGCACCGGACGAAATCCACTGGATACGTCCTTCAGAAGCGATGCAGCTCGGGGAAGACCGCCGCTACCGCGTGCGGATCCGCTACCGCCAGCCGCTCCAGGACGCCACGCTCCTGATGCGGGACAGCGGCCTGTTCATCCTGTTCGACGAGCCGCAGCGCAGCATCACGCCGGGCCAGTTCGCGGTCTGGTATGCCCCCGACGGCGAAATGCTCGGCAGCGGGGTCATCTAACGGCGGTTTTCCATGGGTTTGAGCGAGCGGGCCACGGCCTCGGCGACGTTGATGCCGTCGAGGGCGCTGGAGACGATGCCGCCCGCGTAGCCGGCGCCTTCGCCGCAGGGATAGATGCCCGGCAGGGAGACGTATTCGAGCGTGTCCGGGTCGCGCGGGATGCGCACCGGCGAGGAAGTCCGGGACTCCACGCCCAGCAGCAGGGCCGCATTCGTATAATAATTGCGCATCTTCACGCGCGGGAAGGCTTTCCGGAGGCGCTCCGCCACGATCGGGGGCAGCAGTTCATGCAGAGGGGCAGGCACTACGCCGGGATGATAAGAACTCTCGGGGAGATCCGAAGACACTACCTCGTTACAGAAATCCACC